>DATAJH010000031.1:0-3768 GCA_036262215.1 Steroidobacteraceae bacterium | reverse complement strand
CTGAAGCTGCTGCCGCCCGTGGCCGCGCGTGCTGAGGAAAAGACAGCCTAAGGGCCGCGCAACCAGCGAGCAGGCCGGCGATCCGGCGGCGGCGCTGGCCGCGGCCGTGACGCTGCTGGCGCGGCGCGAATTCTGTTCGATCGAGCTGGCCGCGAAGCTCGCGGCCAAGGGCTTCACGCCCGAAGCCGTGCGCGCGGCGCTCGCGGAACTGATCGAGCGGCACTATCTGGACGATGAGCGCTACACGCGCCAGTTCGTGGTTATTCACGGCGAACGCGGCCAGGGGCCGCTGCGCATACGGCGCGACCTGGCGCAACTCGGGCTGCCGGCGGCGCTGATCGAAACTCAACTGGAGTCGCAGGGCGAGTGGGCGGCAGTGGCGCGCCGGGTGCTGACGCGGCGCTTCGGCGCCGCGCCACCGCGCAGCTGGCCGGACAAGGCGCGGCGGATGCGCTTTTTGCAGTATCGGGGCTTTGCCACCGATGATATCCGCTCGGCCCTCGGGGCAGCGAGCGGCGGCGCCGAGATCGACACAGAGACCGACATTGATACGGACATCGACACAGACCCCTAGCACATGACTGCAACAGCGAACTACATGAGTGCGAGCGACGTGCGGCGCGCGTTTCTCGACTACTTCCGCCAGCACGGCCACAAGGTGGTGCCGTCCTCGTCGCTGGTGCCGGGCAATGACCCGACGCTGCTGTTCACCAATGCCGGCATGGTGCAGTTCAAGGACGTGTTTCTCGGCAAGGAGAAGCGCGACTACCTGCGGGCGGTGACCAGCCAGCGCTGCGTACGCGCCGGCGGCAAGCACAACGATCTGGAGAACGTCGGCTACACCGCGCGCCATCACACCTTTTTCGAGATGCTGGGGAATTTCTCGTTCGGCGATTATTTCAAGCGCGAAGCGATCCGCTACGCGTGGCAGTTCGTTACCGGCCGGCTGAAGCTGGATCCGGCGCGGCTGTGGGTGACGGTGTACTACGACGACAATGACGCCGCGGACATCTGGCTGAACGACATCGGGGTACATCCCGAGCGCGTCAAGCGCATGGGCGAGGTATCCAACTTCTGGGCCATGGGTGACACCGGCCCGTGCGGGCCGTGCAGCGAGATTTTCTACGATCACGGGCCGCAAGTGCCCGGCGGACCTCCGGGCTCGCCGGATGAGGACGGCGATCGTTACGTCGAGATCTGGAACCTGGTGTTCATGCAGTACGAGCGCGCCGCGGACGGCACGCTCACACCGCTGCCCAAGCCCTCGGTCGACACCGGCGCCGGCCTGGAGCGCCTGGCCGCGGTCATGCAGGGCGTGCATTCGAACTACGACATCGACCTGTTCCGCGACCTGATCCTGGCTGCCGCCGAGGCCACCGGCACCAGCGATCTCGCATCGCCGTCGCTGCGCGTGATCGCCGACCACATCCGTGCCTGCAGTTTCCTGATCGCGGACGGCGTGGTGCCGTCGAACGAGGGCCGCGGCTACGTGCTGCGCCGTATCATCCGGCGCGCGGTGCGCCATGGGTATCAGCTGGGCCAGGCGCAGCCGTTTTTTTATAAGATTGTGCCCGCCCTGGTGGCAGTCATGGGCGATGCGTTCCCGGAGCTGGGGCGTGCGGCCGGCGAGGTGCAACGCGTACTGCGCCAGGAGGAGGAGCGCTTCGCCGAGACGCTCAGCGCCGGCATGCTGCAGTTCGATGCGCGCATGCGCGAGCTGGGCGGCGACACGGTGCCCGGCTCGCTGGTGTTCCTGCTGCACGATACCTACGGCTTTCCGCCGGACCTGACGGCCGATATTGCGCGCGAGCGCCAGCTCAACGTGGATTTCGCCGGCTACGAGCGCGAGATGCAGGCGCAGCGCGATCGGGCGCGGGCGGCCAGCAAGTTCAGCGTCGAGCAGCGCGGCGGCGCCCAGCTGGCGGAGCGCAGCGAGTTCTGCGGCTACGAGGCGGACGAGTGCCAGGGGCGCGTGGTGGCGCTGCTGCGCGATGGCGCCAGCGTCGAGGCGCTTAGCGCAGGCGAGCGCGGCGAGGTGATCCTGGACCGCACCGTGTTCTATGCCGAGGGCGGCGGGCAGGTCGGCGACACCGGTGAACTGCTGGGCGCGGCGGCCACGCGCTTCGCGGTTGAAGACACGCAGAAGCGCGGCGCGGCGCATTCGCATATCGGCCGCCTGCTGGCCGGCCGACTGCAGGTCGGCGACAGCGTGCTGGCGCGCATCGACGCCGAGCGGCGGGCGGCGATCCGCCTGAATCATTCGGCGACCCATCTGCTGCACGCGGCGCTGCGCAAGGTGCTGGGCACCCACGTCACCCAGAAGGGCTCGCTGGTGGCGCCCGACCGCCTGCGTTTCGACTTCTCGCATCACCAGCCGCTCACCAGCGAGCAGCGCTCGCAGGTCGAGAAGCTGGTGAACGACGAGATCCGGCGCAATGCCGAAGCGGCAATCCGCATGATGGATTACGAGCAGGCGATTGCGGGCGGGGCGATGGCGCTGTTCGGCGAGAAGTACGACCGCCGGGTGCGGGTGCTGTCGATGGGTGATTTTTCCACCGAACTGTGCGGCGGTACGCATGTGAAGAGAACCGGGGATATCGGGATATTTCATATTGTCAGTGAAACCGGTGTTGCGGCCGGCGTTCGGCGCATCGAGGCAGTCACTGGCCAGGCTGCGCTCGACTATGTCAACCGGCTCGACACGCTGCTGGCGGATATCGCACAGCTGGTGCACGGCGCGCCGGAGGAGACGGCCACCAAGGTGCGCGAGGCGCTGGAGCGGATTCGCGCGCTGGAGAAGGACAATCGTGCTCTCAAGGACAAGCTGGCGCTGGGCCAGGGCACCGACCTGGCCGCGGCGGCGGTGGAGGTCGGTGGGGTGATGGTGCTGGCCACGCGGGTGGACGGTGCCGATGCCGGCGCGTTGCGCTCGGCGGTTGACCAATTAAAGAGTCGGCTGGGATCGGCCATCGTCGTGCTTGGATCGGTGGAGTCGGACTCGAAAGTGGTGCTGGTCGCCGGTGTGACGCAGGACCAGACCGGGCGCGTGAAGGCCGGGGAACTGATCAGTGCCGTCGCGGCTCAGGTCGGCGGCAAGGGCGGCGGGCGCGCCGACTTCGCCCAGGCAGGGGGCAGCAAGCCGCAGGCCCTGGACGAGGCGCTGGCGAGTGTGACGCCTTGGGTGCGCGCGCGCCTGGCGGCACATTGATGAATTTTAACGTGCTCTTGCAACGATATCAGCCGAGACTGTTTGCGCCGGGAGCAGTCGTATCAGCGAGGCAGTAGCCTGCCGCCAGCGCCTTCGACCACGACCCGTAGCTGTTGTAAATGCTCGAGACTGCAGCGTGGGCGCATGGAATATGGAGGATCCCCGCAGTGCTTATCCTGACGCGTAGAATCGGCGAGACCGTAATGATCGGCGACGAGGTCACCGTGACCGTGCTGCGCGTGAAGGGCAACCAGGTGCGCCTCGGGGTGAATGCGCCCAAGTCGGTCTCGGTGCAGCGCGAAGAAATCTTCCATCGCATCAAGCACGAGAGCGCGGAAAGCGTGGAAAGCGCGCAGGCTGCAACCACGCCGACGAGCTAAGTTTTGGCGCACGGGCAGCCGTTCTTTGCCCTGGCCCCACCCCTTCAGTATGATTGCGCCGCGAACCGGCGGCGCCGGCACTCGCTCACGGAGAGATGGCCGAGTGGTCGAAGGCGCACCCCTGCTAAGGGTGTAAGGGTCAAAAGCCCTTCGAGGGTTCGAATCCCTCTCTCTCCGCCA
>DATAJH010000030.1:0-17985 GCA_036262215.1 Steroidobacteraceae bacterium | reverse complement strand
GACGATGCCGTTGAGCGACAGCACCGCGACTTCGCTGGTGCCGCCGCCGATATCGAGCACCATCGAGCCGCGCGCCTCCTGCACCGGCAGTCCGGCACCCACCGCGGCAGCCATCGGCTCACTGACGATGCCGACGTTACGGGCACCGGCGCCCTCGGCGGATTCGCGGATGGCGCGGCGCTCGACCTGGGTGGAGCCGAACGGCACGCATACCAGCACCCGCGGCGAGGGCTTGAGGAATCGATTGCCGTGCACCTTGTTGATGAAGTACTGCAGCATCTTCTCGGTATAGGTGAAGTCGGCGATCACGCCGTCCTTCATCGGCCGCACGGCGGTGATGTGGCCCGGGGTGCGGCCCAGCATGGCCTTGGCGTCCTGTCCGACCGCCACGATGATCTTGCCGCCGCGCGAGGGTTCGTCCTGCACCGCCACCACTGAAGGCTCATTGAGAACTATGCCCTTGTCACGGACGTAGATCAGCGTATTGGCGGTGCCCAGATCGATCGACAGATCGCTGGAGAAATAGCCGCGCAGGCGTTTGAACATGAAAGCGGCCGACCTTCTAGGGAGTTGTACAGGCGTTTAAAAGCGGGCGCTAATCTAACAACCGAGAGGGCATTCCACAAGGCGAGGTGTATGATTTCGCGCTGTTTTTTCTGTGAAATGCTACCCTTTCCACATGAGCCTCAATCGCCGCGACATCGAGAACATTGCCCGCCTGGCGCGTCTTGCGCTGACTGAGCAGGAGATTCCGCTCTACGTCGAGGGACTGTCGCGCATCATGGGGTTGGTGGGCGAGCTCGACCGTGCCGACACCAGCCAGGTCGAGCCGATGGCGCACCCGCTCCCCGGGCAGCGCCAGCGGCTGCGAGCCGATGCCGTCACCGAGACCGACCACCACCAGCTCTACCAGCAGAACGCCCCGCAGGTCGAAGCCGCACTGTACCTGGTTCCCCGAGTGATCGAATGAGCGAATTGCATGAAAAGGGCGTGACCGAGCTGGCCGCGGCGCTGCGGGCGCGCCAGGTCTCGAGTGTCGAGCTGACGCGGGCCCTGCTCGAGCGCGTGACGCGACACCAGAGCGAACTCAATGCCTTCATCAGCATCAGCGCGGAAGGCGCGCTGCTCGAGGCGGCACAGGCCGATGTCAGGCGGAGCAGAAGCGACGCCGGACCGCTGACCGGCGTGCCGATCGCCCACAAGGATATCTTCTGCACCCGCGGTGAGAAGACCACGTGCGGCTCGCGCATGCTGGCGAATTTCGTAGCGCCCTACGATGCCACGGTGGTCGAGCGCCTGCGCGCGGCCGGCATAGTCATGCTCGGCAAGACCAACATGGACGAATTCGCCATGGGCTCGTCAAATGAGACCAGCTTCTTCGGTCCGGTGAAGAACCCGTGGGATCGTGCGCGCGTGCCGGGCGGCTCCTCGGGTGGCTCGGCGGCGGCGGTGGCCGCCCGCCTGGTGCCGGCCGCGACCGCGACCGACACCGGAGGTTCGATTCGCCAGCCGGCGGCGCTGTGTGGCGTGACCGGGCTCAAGCCCACCTATGGCCGTGTGTCGCGCTATGGATTGATCGCCTTCGCCTCCAGCCTGGATCAGGCCGGCCTGATCACGCGCAGCGCCGCGGACGCCGCGCTACTGCTGGGTGCGATGGCCGGCTTCGATGAACGCGATTCCACCAGCGTCGAGTTGCCGGTACCCGATTACGGTGCCGCGCTCGAGCAGCCGCTCAAGGGACTGAAGATAGGTGTGCTGAAGGAGTTCTTCGATACCGGGCTGGATCCGGCGATCGAGCAGCACATCCGCGCCGCGCTCGACCTGCTGCGCTCGCAGGGCGCGCTGATCAAGGATGTCAGCCTGCCGAATCTGCCGTTATCGGTGCCGACCTACTACGTGGTGGCGCCGGCCGAGTGTTCGTCGAATCTGGCGCGCTTTGATGGCGTGCGCTACGGCTATCGCTGCTATAAGCCGCGCGACCTGCTCGACCTGTATCAGCGCTCGCGCGGCGAGGGTTTTGGCGCCGAGGTCAAGCGTCGCATCATGACCGGCACCTATGTGCTCTCGGCCGGCTACTACGATGCTTTCTATCTCAAGGCGCAGCGCGTGCGGCAGCTGATCAGCAACGACTTCGAGCGTGCGTTCCACGAAGTCGACGTGGTGATCGGGCCGACCACACCGACCACCGCGTTCGAGCTCGGCGCCAAGACGGCCGATCCGGTCACGATGTACCTGAACGATATCTATACCATTGGCGCCAACCTTGCTGGCCTGCCGGCGATCTCGCTGCCCTGCGGCCTGGCGCAGGGCCTGCCCACTGCGATGCAGATCATCGGCCCGCACTTTGGCGAGGAGCGGCTGCTGAACGTCGCGCATCGCTACCAGCTGGAAACCGACTGGCATCGCCGCGCGCCGCCGGGGTTCGCCTGATGGAATGGGAGACGGTCATCGGGCTGGAGATTCATGCCCAGCTGTCGACGCGTTCGAAGATATTCTCCGGCTCGGCCACCGCCTATGGGGCGCCGCCGAACTCGCAGGCCAGTCTGGTCGATCTCGCCTATCCCGGAGTGCTGCCGGTGCTCAATGCCGAGGCGGTACGCATGGCGGTGAAATTCGGGCTGGCCATCAATGCGCGCGTGACGCGGCGTTCGATATTCGCGCGCAAGAACTACTTCTACCCCGACCTGCCCAAGGGCTACCAGATCAGCCAGTATGAGCTGCCGATCGTCAGTGGCGGGGCGGTGGACATCATGCTCGACGACGGCAGCGTCAAGCGCATCGACGTCACGCGGGCACACCTGGAAGAGGATGCAGGCAAGTCGCTGCACGAGGGACTGCCGGGCCTGACCGGCGTCGATCTGAACCGGGCCGGTACGCCGCTGATCGAGATCGTCTCCGAGCCGGCGATGCGCTCGGCCAAGGAAGCGGTCGCCTACCTGAAGAAGATCCACACCCTGGTGCGCTATCTTCATATCTGCGACGGCAACATGCAGGAGGGTTCGTTTCGCTGCGACGCCAACGTCTCGGTACGAGCCCGCGGGGCAGAGAAACTGGGCACGCGCGCCGAGATCAAGAACCTCAACTCGTTCCGCTTCGTCGAGAAGGCGATCAACTACGAAGTCGCGCGCCAGATCGAGCTGCTCGAAGGCGGCGGCCAGGTGGTGCAGGAGACGCGGCTGTACGATGCCGATCGCGGCGAGACGCGTTCCATGCGTTCCAAGGAAGAAGCCAACGACTACCGCTACTTCCCCGATCCGGATCTGCTGCCGGTGGAGATCGATCAGCTCTATATCGATACCGTGTGCGCCAGCCTGCCGGAACTGCCCGATCAGAAGGCGCAGCGCCTGCGCACGGACTATGGACTGTCGGCTTACGATGCCGGGGTACTCACCGCCAGTGCCGAGCTGGCCGATTACTATGAGACCGTGATCGAGAAAACGGCGGGGTACCCCGATGTTGTGATCAGCCCGAAACTTGCGGCCAACACCGTCATCGGCGAACTTGCCGGCCTGCTCAACCGCGACGGCGTCGAAATCAGCGACACCCGCGTCGCGCCGGCGGCGCTGGCGAAGCTGCTGGCGCGGGTTGCCGACAACACCATCTCCGGCAAGATTGCCAAGGATCTGCTGGAGGCGATGTGGGACGAGGGCAACGATGCCGATGCGATCATCGAGGCGCGCGGCTGGCGCCAGATCACCGATGAGTCTGCGATCGAAGCCGCGATCGACGCCGTCATCGCTGCCAATCCGTCGCAGCTGGCGCAGTATCGCGCCGGCAAGGACAAGCTGTTCGGCTTCTTCGTCGGCCAGACGATGAAAGCCACGCAGGGCAAGGCCAACCCGGCGCGCCTCAACGAGCTGCTGAAAAAGAAGCTCGGTGGCTGAGGTGTCGGCAAGCAGTGACGGCGAGCTGCGGCGCTTCATACTCGAACGTCATCCGGTGCGCGGCTTCTGGATCCGGCTCGATGGCGCCTGGCGCGAGCTGCGCGGCCACCAGCGCTACCCGCCGCCGGTCGAGACGCTGCTGGGGGAAGCGGTCACCGCCTCGCTGCTGCTGGCCGCCACACTCAAGTTCCAGGGCACGCTGACGCTGCAGCTGGCGGGCGACGGTCTGGTGAATCTGCTGGTGGCGCAGTGCACGCATGAGTTCGTCATCCGCGCGGTTGCCCGCGCTGCTGAGGCCATCGACGGGCAGGCGAGCTTTCGGCAACTGGTGGGCGACGGCCGGCTGACCGTCACCATCGAGGCCGAGGAGCGCTCGGCGCGCTATCAGGGCATCGTCGCGTTGCAGGGCGCGAGTCTGGCGGAATGCCTGGAGAACTACTTCGCCACCTCCGAGCAGTTGCCGACGCGCATTGCGCTCGCCGCCGACAGCGTCAGTACCGGCGGGGTGTTGTTGCAGAAGATTCCCGGTGCCAGCGCGCAGGGTGAAGCGCTCGCTGCGGTGTCGCAGGCGGTATGGGAGGATCTGCAGCCGCGCCTGGCGACGCTCGATGCGCTGCTGTTGCGGCGCGGGTCGGCCGAGGAGGTGCTGCAGCACGTGTGTGCCGAGCACGACTGCCGGCTGTTCCAGGGCTCGCCGGTGCGCTTTGCCTGCCGCTGCAGCGAGGGCCGGGTCGCGGGCCTGCTGCGCTCGCTCGGGCCGGCCGAGATGCGCAGCATCCTGGCCGAGCAGGGCGCGGTGACCGTCACCTGCGAATTCTGCGGCCGGCCGTATCGCTTCGATTCGATCGACGTCGAGCGGCTGTTTACCGAAGGCGCGAACCCGGATGCGCCGCACTCGGTGAACTGAGCGTCACGGGTATTTGTTCTCGACCACGGCGCGCACCGGGCGGGTATCGTAAACCAGCACGATCGACTCGATGCGGCCGGTATTGGCATCGAAATTGAACACATCGGCGCAATCGAACGATACATTCGATCCGTCCTTGAGCGACCAGTCGTACAGGTAATAGGCCACGGCGCGCAGGTGCCCCTCCGCGCTCACCAGCACGTCGTACACCGTCAGCTTGGAACCGCTCGATGCCTGCGCCACCTTGTTCACGTAGTCGCGCACCGGCAACCGGCCCAGAAATGGCGATTGCACCCAGCCATCGGCAACGAACAGGGAGGCCGCCTTGTCGGCGTCGCCCGCTTCAAGGGCCAGCAGATATTTGCGTACGGCTTGCTGCATGGAATTCTCCGATCCTTGATGCCAACCAAGACGCCAACTTCACGATCTTCACGATCATAGTCGCGCAAGCCAGGATTGGACAGTGCTCATGGAGTGGCTCGGCACTGCATAGAGGTATGGAGTACTTAGAGGATTTTTGATAACAAAAATCCTCTAAGTACTCCATACCTCTATTCGGCGCAGGGTCGCTCCCCGGCGCTGTCGGTCAGGCTTTGAGCGAGAATGGCGTGAAGTTGGTGTCGCGGTCGTAATAGTCTTCCTGTTCGGTGCGTTTCAGGAAGCCGACCACGCGGTAGGTCACCGGCGTCATGACGATCTCCCAGCCGCTCTTGAGCACATATTGCGTGACCAGGGCGCCTTGCAGCGTCGCCGTATCCCACAGGCCGTAGAAGGCGATGGTATAGAACAGCGCCGTGTCCACCAGCTCGCCGCACAGCGTCGAGCCGACGGTGCGGGTCCACAGCCAGCGCCCGTTACTCCAGATTTTCATCTTCGCCATGACGAAGCTGTTGACGAATGAGCCGCACCAGAATGCGGTGATCGAGGCGGCGACGATGCGCGGCGTGTTGCCGAATATGGTCTCGACTGCGGCCTGATGATCGCGCCATTGCGCCGCCGGCGGCAGCGCCACGATGACGGCCGCCATCAGTGCGGCAAAGCCTAAGGCCACGAAGCCGGCCCAGACCACCCGACGGTCGCGCGCGTAGCCGTAAACTTCGGTCAGGATGTCGCCGAAGATATACGACAGCGGGAAGAACAGCACACCCGCCAGGAAGGTCACGTTGCCGTAGATCGGGATGTGTACGGTCGACAGCTTCGCCGGGCCGATCAGGTTGGAGCACAGCAGGATGCACACGTATGCCGCCATGAAAAAATCGTAGTAGCGAAACTGGCGCTGCTGCGGCAACGCCGCTAGCGGCGCTTGCGCGGTGTCGGCGGCGGACCGGGTCGATGTACTGTCCATGCGCATAGCCTCTAGGGCGGTTCGATCTCTTTCAGATAGGCCGGTCCGCCCAGGTCCGCCATCTGCTTTAAGGTCCAGTCGCGCTGCGCGAGCACGTAGCTCGACGGCGCATCGACGCGCAGACGCAGCGGATTGGGCAGTACCACCGCGAGCAATGCGCTCTGCTGGCGCGTGAGGCGCGCGGCAGGTTCATGGAAGAAGTGGCGCGCGGCCGCCTCGACGCCGTAAATGCCGCGGCCGAACTGCACGATGTTCAGATACAGCTCCAGGATGCGCTCCTTTGGCCACATGGTCTCGATCATGATGGTCAGCATGGCTTCCAGGCCCTTGCGCACCAAGCTGCGGCCCGACCACAGGAACATGTTCTTCGCCACCTGTTGGGTGATGGTGCTGGCGCCGCGCAGCTTGCGGCCGTGCTCATGCGCGCGCACCGCCTCGCGTATCGATTTGAAATCGAAGCCGGCGTGGAACGGAAACTGCTGATCTTCGGCGGCGATCACCGCAATGGCGGCCTGGGGCGAGATCTGCTCGAGCGATACCCATTGATACTCGGTGCGATAACCGCGATCGCCGCTGAACAGCGCCTGCATGCGCGCGGTAAGCATGAAGGCGCTGGTCGGCGGATCGATCCATCGCAGCGCCAGTACGCAGGCGGCCAGCAGCAGCAGTGCGCCGAGTAGCGCCACACCCAGGGCGCGGCCGACGCGGTACCACACGTCCGATGCGGCGGCTACTTGGCCGGCGGCACGCGCCGCGCCGAGGTAATCACGATGTCTTCCAGCGGTGCATCGGAATGGCCTTTGCGGCGCCCGGTGCCCACCTTGGCGATGCGGTCGATCACGTCCATGCCCTCGGCGATGCGGCCGAATACCGCATAGCCGTACTGGCCCGGACGCTGGTCAAGGAAATCGTTGTCGGCGAGATTGACGAAGAATTGCGAGGTGGCGCTGTGTATCTCATCGGTGCGCGCCATCGACAGGGTGCCGCGTTCGTTGCGTACGCCGTTGGCGGCCTCATTCTTCACCGGCGGATGGGTCTTCTTGTGCACGTAATCGGGCGTCAGGCCGCCGCCCTGGATGACGAAGCCCGGTACGATGCGATGAAATATGGTGCCGTCGAAGAATCCGTCATCGACGTAGCGCAGGAAATTCTCCACGGTCTGTGGCGCATCCTCGTCATACAGTTCGATGGTAAAGCCGCCGTGTGAGGTCTCGAATCGAACCATGGCCGTGTTCCTCGTAATCCTTAACTGCCCGTGCCCGGCGTCAGGGCCACTGCGCCTCGGTGACGCGGTCGCGGCCGGCAAGATCAGGGTGGCAGCGTACGCGAGTAAAGCCCGCGTCCACAAGCAAGCGCGTCACGTCGGCGGCGTGGCCCGCGCCGTGTTCGAGTACCAGCCAGCCGCCGGTCAGCAGATGTGCGGGCGCCTGCACTATGATCTTCGCCAGCGCCTCCAGTCCGCTGGATCCGGGGCTCAGTGCCACGGCCGGTTCGTGCCGCAGGTCGCCCAGGGCCGGGTCGTGCGCCGCCACATAGGGTGGATTGCTGACGATCAGGTCGAACTGGCGCCCGGGCAGTGCCCCGAGCCAGTCGCCGTCGAAAAAATCTACATTGCGGGCGCCGAGTCGCTGTGCGTTGGCGCGCGCAATCTGCAGCGCATTGGCTGCGCAGTCGGTTGCGGCGATGCGCCACTGCGGCCGTTCTACTGCCAGCGCCAGCGCGATGGCACCCGAGCCGGTACCGAGATCGGCGACGGCGGCCGGTTCGGCGTCGCGCAGTGCCAGGCAGCGCTCGACCGCAAGCTCAGTCTCCGGCCGCGGAATCAGCACATCCGGGCTCACCGTCAGCGGCAACGACCAGAATTCGCGCACCCCGGTCAGGTAGGCCAGCGGCTCGCCCTGCGCACGTCGTGCCAGCAGTGATCGGTACTGCGCGCCGGTTGCCTGATCGATCCGGCTGGCGTCATGTGACAGCAGGTAGCTGCGCGGTCGGCGCAACGCGTACGCGAGCAGCACTTCGGCGTCCAGGCGTGCCGACACACTGCTGCCGGCGAGCTCAGCCCAGCCGCGCTCGAGCAATGCCCGCAGCGTGTCCTGATCGGGGTCTGTTACATTGCCGGATTGCGCCATGGTGGAGATATTATGACTGCATCGAAGCCGCCTCGGCCCGACGCCAGCGTCCGCATCCTGCTGGACGCGGCGACCAGCCTGTTTCGGGCGACGCTGCTCAAGTGCCTGCCATTCGCGATGCTGGCCGTGCTGTGTCTGGAAATCCCGAATCTCTACTGGGTCGCGAGCGGCCATACACTGAGCTTCGGCATGCCGTCGGACACCGGCTACTGGGTGCTGGCCTACCTCGCCTCAGCGGTGACGGTGTTCATCGTGAGCGCCATGATGCTGCGACAGCGCGCCCTGGCCAGTGGTGCCAAGGTCGATTCCGCGGCCGAGCTGGCGGCCGCGGCGCGCCGCCTGCCGGGCGTGCTGCTGGGCTGGATACTGGCGCAACTGAGCCTGTTCGTCGGCTTTACTCTGCTGATCGTGCCGGGGATATTCCTGCTGGTGTGCTATCTGGTGCTGTTGCCGGTGCTGCTGTTCGAGCACTTCAATCCGTACGCGGCCCTGGTGCGCAGCGTACGGCTGATGCAGCCGCACTGGTGGAAAGCGCTGGCCACCATCGTGATCGCGGTGCTGATCCTGCTGATCTGCACGCTGGCTGCGGCCGCGTTGCTGAGCATCGTGGCGGCGCTGCTGGGCGGCGAGGGCTCAGCGGTGCAGGCGATCGTGGCCGCGGTCACGATCGGCATCTGGGCGATCGGCTGCGTTTTCCTCAGCGCCCTGGCGCTGACGCTTCACTCGGCGGCCAGCAGCTCCGCCTGATATTCCTGCTGCAGCCCCTGCAGCAGCTCATCGAGCTGCCCCTGCATGATGTCGGCGAGCCGGTACAGTGTCAGATTGATCCGGTGGTCGGTCACGCGGCCCTGCGGAAAATTGTAGGTGCGGATGCGCTCGGAGCGATCGCCGCTGCCGACCTGCAGCTTGCGCGACTGCGCCTGCGCGGCCAGCTGCTTGGCCTGCTCGGCGGCCAGCAGTCGCGCGGCCAGCAGCGACATCGCGCGCGAGCGGTTCTTGTGCTGTGAGCGCTCGTCCTGGCATTCCACGACGATGCCGCTCGGAAGATGCGTGATGCGGATCGCCGAGTCGGTCTTGTTGACATGCTGACCGCCGGCGCCGGAGGCGCGGAAGGTGTCGATACGCAGATCGGCCGGATTGAGTTCGACTTTCTCGATCTCGTCGAGCTCGGGCAGGATCGCAACCGTGACCGCGGAGGTGTGTATGCGTCCCTGGGCCTCGGTCGCCGGCACGCGCTGCACGCGGTGCGTACCGGATTCGAATTTGAGCTTCGAGAACGCCCCGCGACCGACGATGCGGCAGATCACCTCGCGATAGCCGCCATGCTCCCCGGGGCTCTCGCTCAGCGTCTCGACCTGCCAGCCCTGCGATTCGGCATAGCGGCCATACATGCGCAGCAGGTCGCCGGCGAAGATGGCCGCCTCATCGCCCCCGGTGCCGGCACGGATCTCGAGGAATATGTTGCCCTGATCGCGGGCATCGCGCGGCAGCAGCAGCCGCTGCAGCTCGGCATCCTGCCGCTCCAGGCGCTGCCTGACGGCGGCGAGCTCTTCCTCTCCCATGGCCCGCATGTCGGAATCCACGTCGCTGAGCATGTCCTGGGCGCTGGCCAGTTCCTGCTCCAGGCGCCGATAGCCGGCGAACGCCGCAGCGGTAGGCTGCAGACGTGCGTACTCCACCGATAAATCCCGGAATTGCTGCGCAATTCCGATGATTTGAGGGTCTGCAAGCAGGTGCCCCAGCTCTTCAAAACGCTGTTCGGCCTTTTCGAGTTTTTGGCGGATCGATGCTTTCATCTTCAGCTATAGTCTAGCGGCCATGCAGTCCCGTCACCTCACCCTTGCTGTGCTGCAGCTATTGGCCGCGGCGGCGCTGGTCAGTGCCGCGCCAGGCCCTGCCCAGGCTTCCTCGCCCAGTCTGCGCGACGTCGAAGACTCCAACGCGCTGATCATGACGGCGGAGATCGCGCTGCAGCGCGATGACTGTGGCCGTGCGGCCGCGAACTACACTATTGCAGCGCAGCGATTGACCGACGCCAAGCTCGCCGAACGAGCCGCCGGTGTGGCGCTCGACTGCGGCCAGTACCAGGCTGCCGAGCGGGCGGCCGCGCGCTGGCGGCAGCTGACGCCGTCCGATCCGGCGGCGCTGCGCGCCGCCATGCGCGCCGACCTTGGCCTCTACAAGATCGACGATGCACGCAGTGCGTTCGAGGCCTGGATCAAAAATGGCGGCGGCTATGCCGCGCCGAAGAACAGCCGACGCGCCGGCGGCGCCGGCGCTGGCTCTGCAGCAGGCGACGACAACATCGCGGACCAGCTGGGCGAGGTGGCGCAGGAAGCGGGGGTACCGGTGACGCTGGCGATGCTGCGCGGCACGCAGCTGCCGCGTCTGCAGACCGGGCGGGCGCAGCTGGCGCTGGCGAGCCTTGCGTTCGATGGCTGGAATTACCGCGAGGCGCTGGAGTTCGGCCAGCGCGCGCTGAGCGCCGGTGCGGATCGCGCCCCGACGCAGCTGCTGCTGGCGCGTGCGCATGCGGGTCTGGGCGAAGCGGATCAGGCCGTGGCCGCGGCGGGCGCGGCGCGCGTGGCAGCGCCCAAGGAGCAGAGCTTTGCGGCCGCCGACGTGCTGATACTGCTGGGCCGCGAACGCGACGCACGCATGGCGCTCGAGGGACTGCGCGATACCGCCGGGCTGCGCACCCAGGCCGAACGCCGGCTGGGGCTGCTGGCCTTCGATCGCGGCGACTACGACGAGGCCCAGAGCGTGTTCTCGGCGCTGCTGAAGGACCCGGAATCCTCTGGTGTGGCGGTGTATTACCTGGCGGCGATCGCCGAGCGACGCGGCGAGATCGCGACTGCGCTGCGTGGCTATCAGATGCTCGGCGGCACCGGGCTGGAAGGGGCGGCACGTAGTCGCGCCGCCAACATTCTTTATAAGGAGGGCCAGCGCGATGACGCGCTGGAATTGCTGCAGGCCAAGGATGATGCGTCGCTGCCGACCCGGCTCGAGGCCGAGATCGCACAGGCGCAGCTGCTGTCCAACGGTGGCGAGGGCGATCAGGCGCTGGCGCGCATCGACGATGCGCTGGCGCGTTTTCCCGGTCATCCGGATGTGCTCTACCAGAAAGCGATCCTGCTGGAGAAGGCGGGCCGCACCGACGCGGCGATTGCGCAGCTGGAGGCGCTGTATCGCACCCGGCCGCAGGACAGCGCGATCAGCAACGCCCTGGGCTTCATCCTCGCCGACCACAACCGGGACCTGTCGCGCGCGGAGCGGCTGATCAACTCAGCACTCAAATCCGAGCCCGACAATCCGGCCATTCTCGACAGCCTCGGCTGGCTGCAGTATCGGCGCGGCATGCTGCAGGCAGCACTGCCGCTGTTGGAGCGGGCCTACCGACTCGATCAGGACGGCGACATCGGCGCCCATTGGGGTGAAGTGCTGTGGGCGCTGGGCGACAAGACCAAGGCACGCGACGTCTGGAACCGGGCGCTGATGGTCGATCCCGACAATGCGCTGGTGAAAGCGGCGCAGCAGCGAGTCGGGGTTCCGTCGCTGACGATTCAAGGCACGGGCACCTCGATCTGAGCGCAATGCAAGGCCGGGGCTGGCGTGGCGGCGCTGCGGCACTGGCGCCCCTGCTGTGCGCTCTACTGCTATGCGCCTGCGCGACCACACCGCGCCCGGGCGCCGCGCCGCTAGCGTGGGCGCAGCGCCTGACGGCGCTGCAGGCCATCGGGCAGTTTCAACTGCAGGGCCGGCTGGCGGCCTCCACCGGTACGGAAGGTTTCAGCGCCGGCCTGCGCTGGCGCCAGCAGGACGATCACGCCAGCATCGATCTGTCCGCGCCGCTGGGATTCGGTGCAGCGCATATCGAACAGACGGCCAGGGATCTGCAGCTCACGACCAGCAAGGGGCAGGTGCTGGACAGCGCCGCCGCCGCTGATGAGCTGCGCGCGACGCTGGGTTTCGAGCCACCGCTTTCCAGCCTGCGGTTCTGGATCCTTGGCGCCAGCGACCCCGAGAGCGGCGCGCAGGAGTCAGTCGATACCGAGCAGCGGCTGGCGCACCTGGAGCAGGGTGGCTGGCAGGTTGATTATGGCGACTATGTCCTGGTGCAGCAGCAATGGCTGCCGCGGCGCCTGAGCGTGACGCGCGGCTCACTGCGGCTGCGAATCGTCATCGACAGCTGGCAGCTGTGAGTGAGCTGACCTGGTGGCCGGCCCCGGCCAAGCTCAACCTGTTTCTGCATGTCACCGGGCGACGCCAGGATGGCTATCACGATCTGCAGACGCTGTTCCAGCTGATCGATCGCTGCGATCAGATCGGGCTGGCGGTGCGCGAGGACGGTCGCATCGTGCGCACTGCGGGCCTTTCAGATGTTGCGCCGGAGCAGGATCTGGCGGTGCGGGCCGCCCAATCGCTGCAGCGGCACACCGGGGTGCCGCTGGGCGCCGATATCCACGTGATTAAACATATTCCGGCCGGCGGGGGACTGGGCGGAGGCAGCTCGGATGCGGCCAGCGTGCTGCTGGCGCTCAACACCCTGTGGCATTGCGATCTGGGGCTCGCGCAGCTGGCGCAGCTGGGGCTTGTCCTGGGCGCGGACGTACCGGTGTTTGTTTATGGAAGTTCAGCCTGGGGCGAGGGTCGCGGAGAGCAGCTCACGGCGATGGATCTGCCGCCGCGCTGGTTTCTGGTGATCCACCCGGGAGTCGGCGTGAGTACCGCAGAGCTGTTCCAGGCCCCTGAATTGACACGAAATTCTCCCATCATCACAATACGCGCCTTTTCGGAAAGCGGCGCCGTCAACGTGTTTGAACCGGTAGTATGCGCACGCCGGCCGCAGGTGGCCGAGGCGCTGGGCTGGCTTTCGGCCCAGATCGATGCCCACGGGGTGCCGATCGAGGCACGCCTGACCGGCACCGGTGCGTGTATCTTCGCCGGCTTCGCGCGCGCGGCGGACGCGGAGCGCGTCGCCGCACGGGTTCCAGACCGATGGAGCAGCTTTGTCGCGCGCGGACTGAATCATTCGCCGCTGCATGCGATGCTGCGGATGCGCGGTTGATCTGCACGGCTTGAGTGAAAGACTGCTGGGGTGTCGCCAAGTGGTAAGGCAGCGGGTTTTGATCCCGCCATTCGGAGGTTCGAATCCTTCCACCCCAGCCAACACTGATCGGCATTGATGATTTGACCAGGAAGCACTGATCGTGGAATCGGAAACGCTGGCACTGTTCACCGGGAACGCAAATCCCGCGCTGGCGCATGATATCGCGCGTCATCTGCAGCAGCCGATCGGCCGGGCGTCGGTCGGGCGCTTCAGCGACGGTGAAGTCAACATCGAGATCATGGAGAACGTGCGCGGCCGCGATGTGTTCATCGTGCAGCCCACCAGCCCGCCGGCCAACGATCACCTGATGGAACTGCTGGTGATGGTGGATGCCTGCCGCCGCGCCTCGGCCGCGCGCATCACGGCGGTGGTGCCGTATTTCGGCTACGCGCGCCAGGATCGGCGGCCGCGCGCGACGCGCTCGGCGATCACGGCGAAGCTGGTGGCGGACATGATCAGCAATTCCGGCGTCAATCGGTTGCTGACGCTGGATCTGCATTCGGATCAGATCCAGGGGTTCTTTGCGATACCGGTGGACAACGTCTATGGCTCGCCGGTGCTGCTGGGCGAGGTCTGGCGCCAGCGCTACCCGAACCTGATCGTGGTATCACCGGATGTCGGCGGCGTGGTGCGTGCACGCGCGATCGCCAAACGCCTGGACGATGCCGATCTGGCGATCATCGACAAGCGGCGCCCGCGGCCGAACGAATCGAAGATCATGAACATCATCGGCGAGGTCGACGGCAAGACCTGCGTACTGATCGACGACATGGTCGATACCGCTGGCACGCTGTGCGTGGCGGCGCAGGCGCTCAAGGAGGAGGGTGCGCTCAAGGTGGTGGCCTATATCACCCACGCGGTGCTGTCGGGCGGCGCGGTGGAGCGCATCGCCAGTTCCGCGCTCGATGAGCTGGTGGTGACCGACACCATTCCGTTGTCGGACGCCGCGAAGGAATGTCCGCGCATCCGCCAGCTGTCGGTCGCGTCGCTGCTGGCCGAGACCATCCGTCGCATCCGCGATGAGGAGTCGGTGAGCTCGCTGTATATAGATTGAAGGGTGGAGGCGTACTGGTCGCGGTACGCGTCCGTGGTTGTGAACTGTCAGGAGTATGAACATGCGTATTACGTTTCAAGTCGGCGCGGACGCGCGTCACGATCAGGGCAAGGGTGCGAGCCGCCGCCTGCGTCGTGCCGGTAAAGTCCCCGCGGTTCTGTATGGCGGCGACGGCGAGCCGCGCAACATCACGCTCGATCATCAGCAGTTGCTGACCATGATCGATAACGAGAAATTCTATTCTTCGATCATCAGCGTCAACGTCGATGCCCAGGGCCAGCCGGCCATCGTGCGCGACGTGCAGATGCACCCGGCGCGCAACGCCGTAGTGCACGTAGATCTGCAGCGGGTGCTGGAGAATGAGAAGCTGAAGATTCATCTGCCGATACACTTCAAGGGCGAGGCGGTGGCGCCGGGCGTGAAGACGCAGGGCGGTATCGTGTCGCACCTGATCCAGGACATCGAGGTCAGCTGCCTGCCGAAGGATCTGCCGGAGTTTCTCGAGCTGGACCTGTCCGGCATGAGTCTCAACGACACACTGCATCTGTCGGATGTGCCGCTGCCCGCGGGCGTGACCATTCCGGAGCTGGCGCATCGCAATCCGGTGGCAGTGTCAGTGCACAGCCCGCGCGTTGCCGAGCCTGAGCCGGAAGCGGTGGCTGCGACGGCTGAGGGCGCGGTTGCGGCCCCGGCGGCTGCGGCGGGAGCTGCCGCGGGCGCGACTGAGGGTGCGACGGCTGGTAAGAAAGAAGAGCCGAAGAAGGAAGAGGCCAAGAAGGAAGCTGCGCCCAAGGACAAGGGCGGCAAGAAATAGCTTCCAGAGCACGCATTCGCTGACGTTGGGGGTCGCCTGGATATGTCAGACCTAGTGCGCATTTTTTGTAATTGAAAAATGCGCACTAGGTCTGACATATCCAGGTGATTGCCAGCTTCAGGCGGGTTCGTAATCCGGCAGCTTCTCTGGTCGTCTTATCGTGGCGGGACTTCCCCTCAAACTCATCGTCGGCCTTGGCAATCCGGGGCGCGAATATGCGCGCACGCGGCACAACGCCGGCTGGTGGCTGGTGGATGAACTGGCGGCGCGAGCGCACGGCAGCTGGCGCCACGACGCGAAGCAGAATACCGATCTGGCGCGCGTAAACATCGGCGGCACGGAGCTGTGGCTGCTCAAGCCCACGGCGTTCATGAATCGCAGCGGCGTGCCGGTGGCGGCGGTGGCGAATTTCTATCGCATCGGGCCGACCGACATTCTGGTGGTGCACGATGACATCGATTTGCCGCCCGGGACCGCGCGGCTGAAGCAGGGCGGCGGCCACGGCGGCCACAACGGCCTGCGCGACGTGATCGCGCATATCGGGCCTGACTTCTGGCGCCTGCGCCTGGGCGTAGGCCATCCGGGATCCAAGGACCTGGTGCTGGACGCGGTACTCGACCGGCCGACGCAGGCGGAGCAGCAGGCGATCGATACCGCGATGACGCGTGCGCTGGAGGTCATGCCGGAGCTGCTGAGCTCGGGTGCGCAGAAGGCGATGCTCTCCCTCCACAGCCGCAATGCCGACGATCCCGGCACCGACCGCGAGTAGCGCTTCATCGCAACAGGAACCATAGACTGTTTGGTCATTACACAGAGGGATTGAACTATCTGGCGCATTTTTGATAATAAAAATGCGCCAGATAGTTCAATCCCTCTGCCTGATGCCCGAGCGCTCGCTGATTCATTTCACGAGGAACCTTGATGCCCATTCAATGCGGGATCGTCGGTCTGCCGAATGTCGGTAAGTCGACTCTGTTCAATGCCCTGACCCGCGCCCAGATCGCAGCGGAGAACTATCCGTTCTGCACCATCGATCCGAATGTCGGCGTGGTGCCGGTGCCGGACGGGCGGCTGGAACAGCTGGCGCAGATCGCGCATCCGGAAAAAATCCTGCCGACCACCGTGGAGTTCGTCGATATCGCCGGCCTGGTGAAAGGCGCCTCGCAGGGCGAAGGTCTCGGTAATCAATTCCTGGCGCATATCCGGGAGGTCGACGCGATTGCGCACGTGGTGCGCTGCTTCGAGGATGATGACATCGTGCATGTGTCGGCCCGCATTGATCCGCTGTCCGACCTTGAGATCATCAATACCGAACTCGCGCTGGCCGATCTGGCATCGGTGGACAAGGCGGTGGATCGGGCCGCCAAGGCAGCCAAGAGCGGCGACAAGAAGGCGCTGCTGCAGCGCGAGTTGTTCGAGCGCGTTCAGGCGCTGCTCAACCAGGGCACCCCGGTGCGGAGCGCGGCGCTGAGCGACGCGGAGCGGCGCGACCTGCGCGAACTGCATCTGCTGACCGCGAAGCCCGTGATCTACATCGCCAACGTCGATGAAGTCGGTCTTGCCGCCGGCAATGCCTACGTTGACGCCCTGCGTGCCCGCGCCGAGCTGGAGCATGCGGTGATGGTGCCGGTGTGTGCAGCGATCGAGGCGGAAATCGCGCAGTTGCCGGAGGCCGAACGCGCCGAGTTCCTGCGCGATCTGGGGCTCAAGGAGCCGGGCCTGAACCGCGTGATCCGCGGCGCCTATGAGCTGCTCGGACTGCTGACTTACTTCACCGCCGGGCCGAAGGAAGTGCGAGCCTGGACGGTGCGCGCAGGCAGCACCGCGCCGCAGGCCGCCGGCGTGATCCACACCGATTTCGAGCGCGGCTTCATTCGCGCCGAAGTCATCGCATTCGAGGACTACGTCAACCACCGCGGCGAGGCCGGCGCGCGCGAGGCGGGACGGTTGCGGCTCGAGGGCAAGGAGTACATCGTGCGCGAAGGCGATGTGATGCATTTTCGCTTCAATGTTTAAGGGGCGCGACCGCGCAATTGGAGAGACCATGATTCCCTATGCTCGCAATGTGGCTCTGGTACGTGCCAAGCTGGCGCAGCTGCGGCCGACACAGTTTTCCGTGGGTTATGCCGAGGTCGAGCTCAAGGCCGCCGAGTGGAAGAAGCTCAAGAAAAAGCAGCGCCAGCAGGTGCTGGAGAGCCACGTGTTTCCGGCGGTGCTGGGTCCGGATAAGGCTTTTTACATCGTCGACCATCACCATCTCGGCATCGCGCTGATCGAACAGGGCCTGAAGGAGGTCTGGCTCACGCAGCTGGACGATATGTCCTGGCTCGAGCTGGCCACGTTCTGGCGCACGATGGAGTTTCGCGCCTGGACTCATCCCTACGACCATCGCGGGCGGCGGCGCGACTACGCCGATATGCCGCAAAAACTCACCAAACTGCAGAACGACCCCTATCGCAGTCTTGCCGGCCTGGTGCGCATGGCCGGCGGCTATGCCAAGGACACGGCGCCGTTCTCGGAATTCCTGTGGGCTGATTTCTTCCGTCCGCGGGTGGCCGCGCGCCTGATTGCCGACCAGCAGCCCAGGGCGACGCGCATGGGCGTGAAGCTCGCCCGATCCAAGGCAGCCCGTTACCTGCCGGGCTGGATCGGCAACGCGATCTCATCGTAGCCTGGAGCAGGTATCGATTATTGGCGGCGGGGCGCCCAACCGCGTGATCGCGGCCGGGGCGTTTACGGTTG
>DATAJH010000029.1:0-30003 GCA_036262215.1 Steroidobacteraceae bacterium | reverse complement strand
CGCGTACGGCGGCAATGCCGACGAATTCGCCTGGATGTTTCGCCACGGTGGGCCGTTCTGGAGTCTGGTTGGCAATGTGGCCCAGCCCGTATTCGAAGGCGGTACGCTGCTGCATAGAAAGCGCGCTGCAGATGACGCGCTGAAGCAGGCCGCGGCACAGTATCAGACCAGTGTCCTCACCGCCTATCAGAACGTTGCGGACACGCTGCACGCGTCGCTGTCCGATGCCGATGCGTTGGCCGCCAATGTCAGAGCGGAGAATGCAGCAAAGGTGACTTACGATCTCACGCGCCGGCAGATGGAAGTCGGCTACGTCAATTACCTGAACTTGCTAAGCGCTGAGACGACTTATCAGCGGGCGCTGCTAGCTCGCGTACAGGCGCAAGCGACACGCTACGGCGACACGGTCGCGCTGTTCCAGGCTCTGGGCGGCGGGTGGTGGAATCGAGAACAAGTGGTCGCAAGATGAAGTGGGTTCGCTCAGCCCTGCTCGTCTTAGCTGTCGCACTCACCGCAAGCTGCGCCGTCGGCCCGCGCTACCACAAACCCGAAGCCCCCGCGAACGCCGGCTACGCGCCAGCGCCATTGCCGCAGACAAGCGCCTCAGCTCCGATTCATGGCGGGGAAGCGCAGCGTCTGATCGACGATCGCGATATCCCGTTTGAATGGTGGCAGCTGTTCCAGTCGCCGGCACTCAACGCGCTGGTAGAGCGGGCGTTCAGGGCCAATCCGACGATCGCGGCCGCGCAGGCGGCACTGGTTCAAGCACAAGAGCTCGTCTACGCGCAGCGCGGTTACTTCTTTCCGGCGATTGGCGCGGACTATAACTTCGAGCGCCAGAAAATATCAGGGAACCTCACCCTCGACAATGTTCCCGGTGTGGAGGGCAACGGCGACAACGCCCTGCCGCCCGTGCAAAACCTGCACAGCTCCCCTCACACGCACCCTTTCTTCTATGACTTGCACACCGCCGAGCTCACCGTGGGGTTCGTGCCCGACGTCTTCGGCGCCAATCGGCGGCAGGTGGAGTCGCTGGCTGCGCAGCGGGACGCGCAGCGCTTCGCGCTGGAGGCCACTTACATCACGCTGGCCTCCAATGTCGTCGCTGCCGCCATCCAGGAAGCGTCCCTGCGCGCACAAATCGGAGCGACGCAGCAGATCATCGCAGCAGAGGAGAAATCCCTGCAGATCCTGCGCGATCAGTTCCAGCTTGGCTTCGCTATGCGCATCGACGTCGCGGCACAGGAAGCGGCCCTGGGGCAGGCCAAAATGTTGCTGCCCCCGCTGCAGAAGCAATTTGAGCAGACGCGCGACCTGATTCGTGCCCTGGTGGGCAACCTGCCGAACCAGGAGATGCCCGAGACCTTCGATCTCGATGCGCTGCAACTGCCGCCGGAGCTGCCGCTGAGCCTGCCGGCCAAGATCATCGACCAACGTCCCGACGTGCGCGCCGCCGAGGCTCAACTGCACGCCGCGAACGCGCAGGTCGGGGTTGCGGTCGCCGCCATGTTGCCTCAGTTCTCAATCACCGGAACGCTCGGCGGCAATGCCGACGAATTCCCCTGGATATTTCGCACCGGCGGCCCGTTCTGGACCCTGGTCGGCGGCGTCACCCAGCCAATATTCGAAGGCGGTACGCTGCTGCACACCAAGCGAGCCGCCGATGCTGCCTTGAAGCAGGCCGCAGCCCAATATCAGAACACGGTGATTACCGCCTACCAGAACGTTGCCGATACGCTGCATGCGTCGCTGTCCGATGCCGATGCGCTCGCCGCCGATGCCCAAGCGGAGAATTCGGCGAAGGTGACTTACGATCTCACGCGCCGACAGATGGAAGTCGGATACGTCAATTATCTGATCTTGCTAAACGCTGAGACTACTTATCAGCAGGCGCTGCTAGCCCGCGTACAGGCGCAAGCGACACGCTACGGCGACACGGTCGCATTGTTCCAGGCCCTGGGCGGCGGTTGGTGGAATCGAAAAGAAGTGGCCGCAAGATGAAGTGGGTTCACTCAGCCCTGCTCGTCTCATCGGTCGCGCTCACCGCAAGCTGCGCCGTCGGCCCGCGCTACCACAGACCCGAAGCCCCGGCGAACGCCGGCTACGCGCCGACGCCATTGCCGCAGTCGAGCGCCTCGGCTCCGATTCATGGCGGTGAGGTGCAGCGTCTGATCGACGATCGCGATATCCCGTTTGAATGGTGGCAGCTGTTCCAGTCGCCGGCGCTCAACGCGCTGGTAGAACGGGCGTTCAGGGCCAATCCGACCATCGCGGCCGCGGAGGCGACGCTGGTTCAAGCACAGGAGCTCGTCTACGCGCAGCGCGGTTACTTCTTCCCGACGATTGGCGCGAACTATGACTTCGAGCGCCAGAAAATTGCCGGTAACTTCACCCTCGACGACTCTCCCGGCACGCAAGGCAACGGCGACAATCTCAACCCGCCGCTGCTTGACGTGAAGAACACCCCGCACACGGCGCCCCTGATCTACAACTTCCAAACCGCCCAGCTCACGGTGGGATTCGTGCCCGACGTCTTCGGCGCCAATCGGCGACAAATGGAGTCGTTGGCTGCGCAGAGGGACGCGCAGCGCTTCGCGTTGGAGGCCACTTACATCACGCTGGCCTCCAATGTCGTCGCCGCGGCCATCCAGGAAGCGTCCCTGCGCGCACAAATCGAGGCGACGCAGCAGATCATCGCGGCAGACGAGAAATCCCTGCAGATCCTGCGCGATCAATTCCAGCTCGGCTTCGCCATGCGCATCGACGTCGCGGCACAGGAGACTGCGCTCGCACAGGCCAAGGCCACGCTGCCCCCGCTGCAGAAGCAATTTGAGCAGACGCGCGACCTGATTCGTGCCCTGGTGGGCAACCTGCCGAACCAGGAGGTGCCCGAGACCTTCGAGCTCGATGCGCTGCAACTGCCGCCGGAGCTGCCGCTGAGCCTGCCGGCGAAGATCATCGACCAACGTCCCGACGTGCGCTCCGCCGAGGCGCAACTGCGCGCCGCGAACGCGCAGGTCGGCGTTGCGGTCGCCGCAATGTTGCCGCAGTTCTCAATCACCGGCGCGTACGGCGGCAATGCCGACGAATTCGCCTGGATGTTTCGCCACGGTGGGCCGTTCTGGAGTCTGGTTGGCAATGTGGCCCAGCCCGTATTCGAAGGCGGTACGCTGCTGCATAGAAAGCGCGCCGCAGATGACGCGCTGAAGCAGGCCGCGGCACAGTATCAGATCAGTGTCCTCACCGCCTATCAGAACGTTGCCGACACGCTGCACGCGTCGTTATCCGATGCCGATGCGTTGGCCGCTAATGTCCGAGTGGAGAATGCAGCAAAGGTGACTTACGATCTCACGCGCCGACAGATGGAAGTCGGATACGTCAATTATCTGATCCTGCTGAACGCCGAGACGGTGTATCAGCAGGCACTGCTGGTGCGCGTGCAGGCGCAGGCGACGCGCTATGGCGACACTGTCGCATTGTTCCAGGCGCTTGGCGGGGGCTGGTGGAACCGGAAATAAGAAGCGGCAGATATCTGCGGCGGTTCCGGCAACAACACATTATTATCCGACTGCTGGAAAACCGGCTGCTTTGGGGGCACTGAGATGTACGAGCGAATCCTGGTGGCCATAGACGGCAGCGATACTTCATCGCGTGCCTGTGTCGAGGCGATCAGACTGGCGTCAGCTCAAAAGGCACGCCTGCGTGTCCTGTACGTCGTGAGCTACGCCTACGTGAGCGCAATTCTTGGTGGCGGCCAGACGGGTGATCTGCTGCGGCGATTGCGCGCGGACGCGCAGACTGCGCTCGACGCCGCAGAGGTGGCGGGACGCAATGCCGGGCTGGAGGTCGAACCGCGTCTGCTCGAGCATCACAGCACGCAGATAGGCGAAGGAATCATCGAGGACGCACAGAAATGGCAGGCCGACCTCATCGTCATGGGAACTCACGGCCGTCGCGGGTTTGCGCGCGATGTGCTCGGCAGTGATGCCGTATACGTCGCAGGTCACGCCCGTGTCCCGGTATTACTGGTTCGCAGCATTCCGGCTTGACATGCGGCGGTATCGCGGCAATGCGCTTCTCCGCGAGTGCGCCGCAGACGCATCTTGAAGATGTCCCGGCGCCACAATTCATGTCACGCGGCTTATTCATATTCTTCATTCAGGTGATCGCCGGTATCGGCGTGACCGGTATCGGCCTGTGGGCTCTGGTGACCCCCAGACATCTTCAGCAGTTCATCAATGCAAACTTTGCGCTGCTGCCTGCGGTCAAAGATGCGGAAAAAACCACGCCCATCGTGTTGCGGTTACTCGGGGCTTTTTCCCTGTGGTACGGCTGCACCCTCATTGGCGGGTTGCGCCAGGAGTTGTCGGCACTCGGGTTCGGCTGACAAGGACCTGGGCACGGCTATCGGAGAACCCCCCGGCTGCCAACAAGGAGGGCCTTAGCGCCTTGGCGCCCTGATCGTGGCCGCTAAGGACTCGCGGCTTCAGACCCCTTATCATTGGCCATCGTGGGCGTCGGTAGCTCTACCGGCAAGCCGCGACCTTACCGCATGCCGAGGTTCAAATGGCCAGGAATGACGAGCTGATTGAAGCGCCAGGCGCCGGCTGGAATGCACGGCGGCAATGGCGCTTGCTCGGCGCGCTCGCCGTTCTTATCGCCGTCGTCATCGTGGCCGGCACGCTGCTGGGTCGGGGGCTGGGCCGGCACGACTCGCACGAAGCGGCCTCCGCGCCGCCTCCCGGGACCTTTCGTCCGACGCCACAGCAGCTCAAGACGCTGACGATCGAACCGGTCACGGTGCATCAATTCGTCAGCCAGGAGATTACCGAGGGCAAGATTGCGGTCAACGGCGATCGCAGCACGCCGGTGTTCTCGCCATACTCGGGGCGCATCACGCGAGTAATTGCCGGGCTGGGGGACAGCGTCAAAGCTGGTCAGCCTCTGGCCACGATTGAAGCCTCGGAATTTGCCCAGGCACAGAGCGATCTTGCGACCGCGCTCGCGCAGCTCAAGCTGGCACGTACCAGCGAAACGCGCAGGCATGCACTTTACGATGCCAAGGGCGGCTCCATGGCCGATTGGCTGCAGTCCCAGGCCGATTTGAGCGCCGCCGAAGCCAGCGTGCGATCGGTTCGCAATCGCCTGCGCATTCTCGGCTACTCCGAGCAGGCGATCGACGGTCTGGGCAGCGACGAGCATACGGGCGCGGTCGCGCAGATCGTCGCCCCGATCAGTGGCGTCATCGTCGATCGGCAGCTCGGCCCGGGCCAGTATGCACAAGCCGGCGGCTCTACGCCGGTGTTCACCATCGCCGATATGTCCAGCGTGTGGATGGTCGGCAATGTACGGGAAGCCGATGCCGGACATGTAAAGCGCGGTCAGACGGTCGAAGTCGGCGTTCTCGCGTACCCGGATCGCACCTTTACTGCGCGTGTGATCTACGTCGCTCCGACTATAGATCCGAATACGCATCGGCTTACTGTGCGCGCGGTGATCGACAACGCCGACGGCGCGCTCAAGCCGGAAATGTTCGCCAGCTTTCGCATTCTGACCAGTGAGGGCGCAGAGGCGCCCGCGGTACCTGCGAGCGCCGTGGTCTACGAGGGCGACAGTGCGCACGTCTGGGTGCTGCAATCGGCCGACGCGATAGCCATTCGGCCGATCCGCGCCGGTCGCGCCAGCGACGGCTTTGTCGAGGTGCTGGACGGACTCAAGCCGGGGGAACGTGTTGTCACCAGGGGCAGCCTCTTCATAGATCGCTCGGCGGCGGGCTGATCTTCAGGGCTGGTATTTCATGAATGCCCTGGTGTCGTTCGCGCTGCGGCGCCGCGTCCTGATCGTCATCCTGCTCATCCTGGCGCTGGCCGGCGGCGTGGTGAGCTTCCAGTCACTCAACATCGAGGCCTATCCCGACCCGGTGCCACCGCTGGTAGATATCGTCACGCAGAATACCGGCCAATCCGCGGAGGAAATCGAGCGCTACATCACCATACCAATCGAAGTGCAGATGGCCGGCATTCCGAACGTACAGGCGATACGCACGATCTCTCTGTTCGGGCTGTCGGACGTGAAAGTGCAGTTCACCTACGACTACAGCTACGAGCAGGCGGAGCAATGGGTGTACAACCGTTTATCGCAGCTGTCGGGATTGCCGAACGGCGCCCAGCCCCAGATCTCTCCCACCAGTCCCATCGGCGAGATCTTTCGCTATCGGGTCGCGGGCCCACCCGGCTATTCCGTCACCGACCTCAAGTCGATCGAGGACTGGATCCTGGAGCGGCGCTTCAAGGCTGTGCCGGGCGTGATCGACGTTACCGGCTGGGGCGGCAAGACCAAGACTTATGAGGTGGTGGTCGACCAGCGGCGCCTGCTCGACTATGGGCTGTCGATCCCGCAGGTACTGCAGGCGTTGTCAAACGCCAATATCAATGTCGGTGGCCAAACGGTGAATATCGGAGCGCAGTCAGTGGTGGTGCGCGGCGTTGGCCTGATCCATTCCACGGACGATATCGCTCATACCATGATCGCCAGCACCAATGGCACGCCTGTGTACGTCGCGGATGTCGCCGAAGTGCGCATCGAGCACCTGCCGCGGCTCGGCATCGCCGGGCTCAACGACACCGACGATATCGTGCAGGGCATCGTACTCATGCGCCGCGGCGCGCAGAGCATTCCAACCATCCGTCGGGTCGAAGCCGAAGTCGACAAAGTCAACAGCTCCGGCGTGCTCCCGCCGGGCGTGCGCATCGAGCGCATCTACGACCGCTCCGATCTGATTCATGTAACTACGCACACCGTGCTGCGCAACATGATTGCGGGTATCGTCCTGATCTTCCTCCTGCAGTGGCTGTTTCTGGGCAACCTGCGCACCGCCATTATCGTTGCAACTACGATTCCGTTCGCGCTCTCGTTCGCCATCGGCCTGATGGTGATGCGCGGCGAATCCGCGAATCTGCTATCGGTCGGCGCAATCGACTTCGGCCTGGTCGTAGATGCGACTGTCATCATGGTGGAAAACATCTTTCGTCACCTGGCCGAAGCCACGGGTCATAGAGGAACGGGAGTCTCGCCCCTGGATCACATGCGCACCCCGAGCGGTTTTAGCGGCAAGTTCGCGATTATTGCCACCGCCGCCGCCGAGGTCAGCCGTTCGATCTTCTTCGCTGCCGCGATCATAATCGCCGGTTTCGTGCCATTGTTCACGCTGTCCGGCATCGAGGGGCACATCTTCGGCCCGATGGCCAAGACCTACGGCTATGCGATTGCCGGCGGCCTGATTGCCACCTTCACGATCGCCCCCGCGCTCAGCGCGCTACTGCTGACGCAGAAGGTCGACGACGCCGAAACGCGAGCCGTTGCGTGGCTGCGCCGGATCTACGAACCGGCGGTCGAATTCGCGCTCAGCAACCGCATTCTGACCCTGGGTGCGGCAGCACTGGTGCTGTTGCTGGCGGTACTGGCGGTGCGCACCCTCGGCCTGGAGTTCCTGCCGAAGCTGGAGGAAGGCAATTTCTGGGTACGCGCCACGCTGCCGAGTTCGATTTCCATCGAGGAAGGCAACGGCTACGTCAATCGGATGCGCAGGCTGATGGCGTCCTATCCGGAGGTCGCCACGGTCGTATCGCAACACGGCCGTCCGGACGACGGCACCGATGCCACGGGGTTCTTCAATGCCGAATTCTTCGTTCCCCTAAAGCCTTTCGATACCTGGCCCCATGGTCTGACCAAGGACAAGCTCACCGAGCAGATGACCGAGGTGCTCGAGCAGAATTTCCCGGGAGTCGAGTTCAACTTCTCACAATACATCGAGGACAACGTCGAGGAGGCGGCCTCCGGCGTCAAGGGTGAGAATTCGGTCAAGGTCTACGGCAATGACCTGCAGACGCTGGAGGAAACCGCCAACAGGATCGCCAAAGTACTGGCCGACGTGCCGGGCATTACCGATCTGGCCGTGCTGCGCTCCCTGGGCCAGCCCACCATCCGCATCGATGTCGACCGGGAACGCGCGGCGCGCTACGGTCTGGCTCCGGGCGACGTGAACGCCGTGGTGCAGGCGGCTATCGGCGGCCAGACACCGGGCGATCTTTACGAGGAAGGCAGCGACCGGCATTACCCGATCATCGTCCGGCTGGCCGCTCCATACCGGCAAAGCCTGGAGGCGATCCGCCGCATTCCCATCGCGGCCCAGAATGCGGCGGCCGGGGCAACGGTGGAAGTCGCCCTGGCCGATGTCGCCGACGTGCATCTGGTGTCGGGTGCTTCTTTCATCTATCGGGAACAGCAGCAGCGCTACGTGCCGATCAAGTTCAGCGTGCGCGGCCGCGATCTGGGCACTGCGGTGCTGGAAGCACAGCGCCGTGTCGATTCGCAGGTGCTGATCCCCGGAGGTTATCGCCTGGAATGGGTCGGCGAATTCGGCAATCTGCAGGATGCGCTCGGCCGTCTCGGCATCGTGGTGCCGATCGCGTTTCTGCTGATCTGCGTGCTGCTGTTCCTGAATTTCGGCTCCCTCGGCGACGTGCTGCTGGCCGCCAGCGTGATCCCGATGGCATTGGTAGGCGGCATCTTCGCCCTGTACATCACCGGTACACCGTTCAGTGTGTCCGCAGCCATCGGCTTTGTGGCGCTGTTCGGCATCGCGGCGATGGACGGCATTCTCGTGATTTCCTACTACAACCTGAGCCTGGCGTTCGGCGCCGACCGGCGCAGCGCCATCCGCGCGACCTGCCGCACGCAGTTCCGGCCGGTGATGATGACCTGCATCGTCGCCTGCGTGGGCCTGTTTCCGGCGGCGTTGTCCACCGGCATCGGCTCACAAGTCCAGCGTCCGCTGGCATTGGTAGTGGTGGGCGGCATGCTGTTCGCCCCGCTGCTGATCCTGTTGGTCTTGCCAGTGCTGATCGACAGGTTCTCCGCGCGCGCCACCGTCCCTACCGATCATTCCCACGGATCCGCCCAGGAGGCAGTGTGATGCGCCGGCGGTCGCGCCTGGCATTGATCAGCGCCATCGTGCTGGCCGGCTGCGCCGTCGGCCCCAACTTTCGGCGGCCGGCCGAACCGACGACTGAAAGCTATACCGCCCAGACGCAGCCGACGGTGTTGGGCAGCGCGGTCACCGATGGCAGCGCGACGCCGACCGGCACCGGCACGCAGACCTTCGTCACCGGACAGGAGCCGCCGGCACAGTGGTGGCACGAGTTCGGCTCGCCCGATCTGGATGCGCTGGTTGCCGAAGCGCTGCACGCCAATCCCAATGTGCAGGCGGCCGAGGCGGCGCTGCGGCAGGCACAGGAGAATGTCGCCGCGGGGCGCGGTGCGTACTTTCCGCAAGTGCAGCTGAGCGCCGCGGCGAGTCGCAATCGAAATGCGGTGCAGATTCTCGCGCCGACGCTGACCTCCGGGGCTCCCATCTTTAATCTCTACACTCCCCAGGTCAGCGTGTCGTACATCCCTGACCTGTTTGGCGCCAACCGCCGCCAGGTGGAATCATTGCAGGCGCAGGCACAAGCCAGCAGTGACGAATATGACGCCGCCTACCTGACGCTGGCCGCGAACGTGGTTACCGCAGCCGTGCAGGAAGCCGGACTGCGCGCCCAGATCGCAGCCACACGGCAGATCATCGACAGCGAGCGCGAATCGCTACAGGTCATGCACCGCCAGCTCGAGCTCGGTGCCATCGCCGAAGCTGACGCCATTGCCCAGGATTCTGCGCTGGCGCTGCTCGAGGCCAGCCTTCCGCCGCTGCAGAAAGGTCTCGATCAGCAGCGTGACATGCTGGCCGTGCTGACGGGGCATCTGCCAAGCGATCCGCCCACCGCGCAATTTGAACTCAACGCGATCACGCTGCCCGCGACAATTCCTCTCAGCGTGCCTTCGAAGCTGGTCGAAAGGCGGCCGGACGTGCGCGCGGCCGAGGCGCAGCTGCACGCGGCAACCGCCAACGTCGGCGTCGCGATCGCCAACATGCTGCCGCAGATCACGCTAAGCGGCAGCCTGGGTAGCGTTGCAACCGAGACCGGAAAGATATTCTCCGGTCAGAGCGAGTTCTGGTCGGCCGGAGCGAGCCTGTCGCAGACGCTGTTCGCCGGCGGTACGTTGCTGCATCGTGAACGCGCCGCGCGAGCGGCGCTCGACCAGGCCGGCGACGAATATCGCCTGGCGGTGCTCACGGCGTTCCAGAACGTCGCTGATGCCCTGCGCGCCCTGGTAGCGGATGCTGACGCAGTGCAAGCGGCGGATCGCGCAGCCGCGCTGTCGCAGACCAGCCTCGATATCGCCCGACGGCAGTACGAGATCGGTGCGACGAGTTATCTGTCGCTGCTCAATGCGCAGCAGAACTACCAGCAGGCGCTCATCAGCTGGGCCCAGGCGAGAACCAATCGCTATGTCGATACCGCAGCGCTGTTTCAGGCGCTGGGCGGCCGCGTCACACAGCTTTCGACCGCCGATTAGCTTGCCGGGCGCCAGGCCCGGCGCAGGCGCACCTCGCTGGGTCGAAATGCCGCTTTTCTCTGTCACATTTCGGTGCCTTACGCACTGGATGTGCCATATACCATGAGTGTTCATCGCTAATTCACTGGATTGCCACGTAATTGTCATCCCAGAGCCGCAGACTCCATACCCGGCTCCAGGATCCGCAGAGGCTTTACATGCAGTCTGGCCCTAGACCGGCGATTCAGGTACGCACCGCGTTCATCTCCGATATTCACCTCGGCTCGCGCGACTGCCGTGCGGACCTGGTGCTCGATTTTTTGCGCCGCGTTCAGCCTGACGAGCTGATCCTGGTCGGCGACATCATCGACATCTGGAGTTTGCGCCGCAGCTTCTATTGGCCGCAATCGCACAGCGACGTACTGCGCACCATCCTTGGCAAAACCAAGCACGGCACGCGCGTCATCTACGTACCCGGCAACCACGACGAGCAGTTCCGCCAGGTCGGGGGCATCAGCTTCGGCAATCTGGAAATGCACCGCGAATACATCCATCAAATGTTGCGCGGTCAACGGCTGCTGGTGATGCACGGGGACGAATTCGATGGCGCCGTGACATGTAGTCGCTGGCTCACCGCCCTGGGCTCGGGCCTGTACGACGTGGTGCTGCGGTTGAATCGCGCCCTCAATGCACTGCGTCACCGATTTGGTTACGGCTACTGGTCACTGGCCGGATATCTCAAGAGCCGCGTCGGCAATGCGATGGACTACGTGCGCAGCTTCGAGGCCGCCGCCGCGCACGCGGCGCGCCGCCGCGGCCTGGATGGCATCGTCTGCGGTCATATCCATCGCCCCGAGATGGTGGAGATCGGGGGCGTGCTCTACTGCAACGACGGCGACTGGGTCGACAGCTGCTCGGCGCTGATCGAGACCCGCAGCGGGGAGCTGGAGCTGTGGCACTGGACCGACGCCGATCGCGAACTGCCGGTGCCGCTACGGACCAGCGCCGTGGCACGCGCCGCTTAGCTTCTCGCCTGACGGATCAATCAAACTCGGTCATCAGTTCCAGGTGCTGCCGGTGCGCATACATACGCCCGATCTGCGCCGAGGTTACACGCCCCAGTGACAGTTCCGGCAGCCGCTCCAGCGGGAAGAACTCCACCGCGCTGGTCTCAAGGCTCGGACTCGCCGACCCGCCGGTCAGCTCACAGATGAAGAACAGCTTATATATAGAGTAGGGATGGCTTGCGACGTGGCCCTGCCGGCGGTAGTCCAAAACCGCGGCCAGTTTGATCGCCCGGGCCTGGAATCCGGATTCCTCCTGGATTTCACGCTCGACGCATTCCCGGGCGGATTGATTGACGTCCGCCCAGCCGCCCGGCAGCGTCCAGCGACCGTCGCTGATCTCCCGCACCAGCAGGATGCGCTCGTCGCGGAACACCGCGCCGCGCACGTCGACCTTGGGCGTCGGATAACCGAGGTCCTGCTCGAACAGCGCACTGATCCGTTCCGCCGGCGCGCCGGAACCCGACGCCAGCATGGCCACCGCAATCGCGCGCAGCCGCTGATAGCGCTGGATATCGTAGTGGTCTTTTGAAAAAGTCAGGCCGGTCTGCGCGATGGCCTGCAGTTCGGTCGCCCACAACAGCCAGTTCGGTTCATCCATCGCATCACCCTTGGCGTTCCCGCGACTGTAGCAGTAGAGTCGGGGCCGACCATAACCGCCGCGCGCCATCTGAAGGAGCATCTCAATGAAGCGATCCGCATCCGCCATCTGGTCCGGCGATCTCAAGAGCGGGCATGGCGCGCTCGCCACCCACAGCGGTGTACTCAAGGACACGCCCTACAGTTTTGCGACCCGCTTCGAGGCTGCGCAGGGCACCAACCCGGAAGAACTGATCGCCGCGGCGCATGCCGGATGCTTCACGATGGCACTGTCGGCAAGCCTCGGCAAGGCGGGCTTTACTCCCAAGCGGCTGGCGACTCAGGCCACCGTATCGCTGGAACTGGTGAGCGGTAACTGGACCATCAACAGCGTGCATCTGGAGAACGAGGCCTGGGTACCCGGAATCAGCGCGGAAAAATTCGCGCAAATCGCGGCCGATGCCAAGGCCAACTGCCCGGTGTCGCGCCTGCTGCGCTCCGACATTTCGCTCAATGCCAAGCTGGAACCGGGCGAGGCTCACTGACGCCGCTACTGGCGCATCCCATCCTGGTGGGCAAGAAACCACGCGTAGGTCGACTGAAGGCCGGCGTCGAGCCTGATCTTCGGCTGCCACCCGAGCGCCGTGAGCCGCGCGGTGTCCAGCAGCTTGCGCGGCACGCCGTCGGGCTTGGAAGGATCGAAGCGCAGCTCACCTTGGTAGCCAACGGTATCGGCCACCAGGTGCGCCAGCTCGGCGATGCTGACATCCAGGCCCCATCCGACGTTGACCGGAGCCTCATCGCTGTAGCTTTGCATCAGATATGCACAGGCATCGGCAAGATCGTCCACGTGCAGGAACTCGCGCCGCGGCGTACCGCTGCCCCAGACTTCGACCGCCGCGGCCTGACGCAGCTTGGCCTCGTGGCACTTGCGGATCAGCGCCGGCAGAACGTGCGAGTCGAGCAGGTTGAAGTTGTCGCCAGGTCCGTACAGGTTGGTCGGCATGGCGCAGATGGCATCGAACTGGAATTCGCGCCGATAGGCCTGGCACATCTTCAGGCCGGCGATCTTTGCGATCGCGTACCATTGGTTGGTCGGTTCAAGCGGCCCGGTGAGCAGACTGTCTTCCGGGATCGGCTGCGGTGCGAGCCGCGGATAGATGCAGCTTGACCCGAGGAACAGCAGCTTGCGTGTGCCGTTGCGGTACGCCGCATCGATGACGTTGGTCTGGATCTGCAGGTTGTCGCGCAGGAACTGCGCCGGACGGCTGCGGTTGGCTTGGATGCCGCCGACCTTCGCCGCCGCCAGGAACACATAGTGCGGCCGCTGTTCGGCGAAGAAGCGCTCGACCTCGGCCTGTCGCCGCAGATCGAGCTCTTTACTCGTGCGCAGCAGCAGACGGCTCGCGCCCCCGGCACGCAGCCGGCGCACGATCGCCGAGCCCACCAGCCCGTTGTGGCCGGCCACGTAGATGGGCGAGTCGTACACGATCCCGCTGGCTCAGCCGCTGCCGACCTGTCCCAGATAGTCGCTCTTGGCGAGCTTTACACCCGCGTGACGCAGGATGTCGTAAGCGGTCGCGCTGTGGAAATAGACGTTCGGCAGCACGAACGTCAGCAGATAGTCCCAGCCGTTCTTGAAATTCAACGCACCGTTCGGAAATTTCACCACCACCGGGCGGCTCTCGGCCGCTTCCAGCTGGCGCGCATCGAAACCCTTGACGAAGGCCAGCGTCTTCTCGATGCGCTGCTTGAGTTCCTCGAAGCTCGACTCCGTGTCTTCGAATTTCGGCGCCTCGACCGCGGCCAGACGCGCCATGCACCCCTTGGCGCCGTCGGACACCACCTGCACCTGGCGTGTGAACGCAAACATGTTTGGATACAGCCGCATACCCAGCAGGATCGCGGGGTCTACCTTCTCGCTTTCGGCATGCAGTCGGCCCTTTTCGACCACCCCCGCGAGGTTACCGAGTACCCGCGCCAGCACCGGAACCGAGGCATCATGGATAGACAGGCTCATGTCGATATTCCCCTTCTTCGCTCGTGGCACGCGCGCTGCGCGTGATAGGCCGCGTATCCTGTGTCAGAACCATACGCGCCCGCAAGCCGGGATGATTGTCCTCCAGTTTGAGCTCGCTGCCGTGCAGCCGGGCGACCGCATCGACCAGGCTGAGTCCCAGACCTACCCCCGGACTGCAGCGACTGGCATCGCCGCGGTAAAAGCGCTCCACTGCCTTGATTTTTTCCGTATCGGCAATGCCCGGTCCGCTGTCCGCGACCACGATTTCCACGTGCCCATCGCTACCGCACCGCACCGCGACCGTAATGCTGCCGTCGCCGGGGGTGTATTTGAGTGCATTGTCGATCAGGTTTCCCAGCGCCTGCGCCAGCAGTACCGGGTCGCCCCGGATCGGCGCCGGCCCGTCTGCCTCCAGTAAAAGGGTCGAACCCCGTAGCTCCGCGGCCGGCTGGTAGAACTCCACCGCCGCAGCCGCGACCGCGGTCACGTCCACCGGCACGAACCCGGAACGGCGCAAACCGTTGTCGATCTCGGCCAGCCGCAGCAGCGCGTTGAAGATGCGGATCACCTGGTCAACATCAGCCACCGCGGCGTCGATCTCGACGAAGGTATGCTCGATCGACGGCTTGGTCAGTGCCAGCTCCTCCAGCCGCGAGCGCAGCTCCGCCAGCGGGGTGCGCAGATCATGCGCGATTGAATTGGAGACATTTCGTATGCCATCAATCAGCTGCTCGATCTGATCGAGCATGCCGTTGATGGTCTGCGACAGTGTGTTGAGCTCATCACCGCTCTGGTGGGTCGGCAGGCGATGACTCAGGTCGCCCTGAATGATCGCCGACACCGTCTGGCGGATGCCGTGGATGCGCGCCATCAGCGCGCGCCTGATCAGGATGCCGCCGAGGGTACCGAGCACCGACAGGATCGCGACCGCCCCAGCCAGTGCGTACCAGAAGCGCCGCTCCAGCGGCGCGTAGCGCGAGGTATCGCGGCCCACCAGCAGGTGATAGCCGCCCGGCAGCGTCGCATGCACGATGGCGACGTCGGTCATGCGCTTGCCCAGCTCGAGCTTGACCGTGTAGGTGCCCGGGTTGGCCGGCACGCTTTGCGGCCATGCGCTGAGGTTGCCGGCCAACGGATTGAGCGCGGCGTCGGCCACCAGCAGCAGGCGCTCGCCGGCGATCTGCAGCGCCACGCGCGCATCGACGTAGCTGATCAGACCGGGCGCGCCGTCACGACGAAACACTTCGGTCAGGCGCTGCGCATCGGACTGCAGGATCTCGTTGCGACCTTCCTGGATCGTTACCCGCCAGGCATACCAGAGCGGCGCGGCAAACAGCGCCAGCGCTGCCAGCCCGAGCCCGATGTAGCCCACCGCGAGCGTCAGCGCGGAAGAGCGCAGGAATTTCATGCGTCGCGCCGATCAGTCATGCGAAGTCAGGGTGTAGCCGGCGTTGCGCACCGTGCGCAGCAGCGGCCGCTCGAAGTCGGCATCGATCTTCTGCCGCAGCTTGCTGATGTGCACATCGACCACGTTGGTCTGCGGATCGAAGTGGTAGTCCCAGACGTTTTCCAGCAGCATGGTGCGCGTGACCACCTGGTCGGCATGTCGCATCAGATATTCGAGCAGCTTGAATTCGCGCGGCTGCAGCGTAAGGCTGCGGTCGCCGCGCGTGACCTTGCGCGTCAGCAGATCCACGCGCAGGTCGGCCACTTCGAGTTTGGTCTGGGCGTTTTCTCCCTGGGCGCGTCGCGTCAGCGCGTCGAGCCGCGCCAGCAGTTCGCCGAACGCGAACGGTTTGGTCAGGTAGTCATCGCCGCCGGCGCGCAGGCCGCGGATACGCTCGTCGACGTCGGACAATGCGCTCAGGATCAGAATTGGCGTGCGCTTGCCCGACTTGCGCAGGGCTTCAATGATCGCAAGTCCATCGATCTCTCCGGGCAGCATACGATCCATGACGATGACATCATACGGCTCGCTGGCAGCGAGAAACATGCCGTCGCGGCCATTGGCGGCATGATCGGCGGTATGACCGGCTTCCTGCAGGCCCTTGACCACGAATTGGGTGACGCGCTCATTGTCCTCGACCAGCAGTACTTTCATGACGCTCCCTGGATCAACGGACCGGCCGGCGCGCCGGCCATCTCCGCGGCATGCGCCCGCCGCCGCTGGCCGGTGAACTGGTCCAGGTACAGGTAAATCACCGGTGTCGTGAACAGCGTCAACGCCTGGCTCAGGATCAATCCGCCGACCATGGTGTAGCCCAGCGGCTGACGCAACTCCGAACCGGTCCCCTGCTCGAGCATCAGCGGCAGGGCACCGAGCAGCGCCGCCATAGTGGTCATCATAATTGGCCGGAAGCGCAGTAGACAGGCCTGGCGTATCGAGGCCTCCGGGGACAGGTGCTGCTCGCGCTCGGCCTGGAGCGCAAAGTCCACCATCATGATGCCGTTCTTCTTGACGATGCCAATCAGCAGAATGATGCCGATCAGGGCAATCACGGACAGATCGAAATGAAACACCAGCAGCGTCAGCAATGCGCCCACACCGGCCGAGGGCAGCGTAGACAGGATGGTGAGCGGATGTATGTAACTCTCGTACAGCATGCCGAGGATGATGTAGACCACGACCAGCGCTGCCAGGATCAGATACGGCTGGGTCTTGAGCGAGCTCTGAAACGCCTGCGCCGTGCCCTGGAAACTTCCGGTGATCGCCGGCGGCATGCGGATCGACGCCGTCGCCTTGTTGATTGCATCGACGGCGTCGCCCAGCGCCACCGAGGGCCCAAGATTGAACGACAGCGTCACCGCCGGGAACTGACCCTGATGATTGATCGACAGGAACGTGACGTGGTGCGTGTCGAACTTGACGAACGTCGACAGCGGCACCATCTGACCGGTGACCGGTGACTTGACGTAGATTTTTGACAGCGTCTGCGGATCGGCCTGCAGCGACGGCGTGACCTCCAGGATCACGTGGTAGGCGTTGAGCTGCGTGAAATACTGCGTCACCTGCCGCTGTCCGAAGGCGTCATCCAGCGTCTGGTCGATCAGCGACGGCTGGATGCCGAAGCGCGCGGCCTGATCGCGATCGATGGTCAGCGCCAGCATTGAGCTGCCGGTCTGCTGATCCGAGGCGACGTCGCGCAGCATCGGCAGCTGCTGCAGCTGCGAGAGCAGTTTCGGCGCCCACTCGTTGAGCTCATCCAGATCCGCGTCCTGCAGCGTGTACTGATACTGGGTGCGCGCCAGGCGGCCCCCGACATTGAGGTCCTGCGCGGCCTGCAGGAACAGCGTGGCGCCCGGCACATGCGCGATTTCGCGGCGCAATCGCGCGATGACCTGGTCGGCGGTGTCCGAGCGCTGATCGCGCGGCTTGAGGCCGATGGCCACGAAGCCGTTGTTGATCGAACGTTGGCCGCCGATGGCCGTTGCCCAGCTCTCCACGTCCGGATCGCTGGCCAGCACGTCGGTCAGCATGTGCTCGCGGCGAACCATCTCGCCGAATGAGATGTCCTGCGGTGCATCTGACAGCCCGATGATGATGCCAGTGTCCTGCTGCGGAAAGAACCCTTTTGGGATCATCACGTACAGCACCACCGTGAGCGCCACGGTCGCCACGAACGTGATGAGCGTCGGGCGCTGGTGGCGCAGCACGAAATCCAGGCCGCGCGTATAGAGCGCAAGCATCCGGTCGAACCCGGCCTCGATCGCAAGGTACAGCCGCCCGTGCTGCACGTGTTTTTCGTTGCGCAGGAACAGCGCGCACATGGTCGGCGACAGCGTTAGTGCGACGAATGCCGATACCGCAATCGTCATCGTCACCGTGACCGCGAACTCGCGGAACAGGCGGCCGACGATGCCGCCCATCAGCAGCAGCGGGATGAAGACCGCCACTAGCGAGATGCTGATCGACAGGATGGTAAAGCCGATCTCGCCCGATCCCTTCAGGGTCGCCTCCAGCGGCGACAGGCCGTCCTCGATGTGCCGGTAGATGTTCTCCAGCATCACGATCGCATCGTCGACCACGAAGCCGACCGCGATCGTCAGCGCCATCAGCGACAGGTTGTCCAGGCTGTAGCCGACCACGTACATCAGCGCCGCCGTGCCCAGCAGCGACAGTGGCACCGTGACCCCGGGAATGATCGTCGCCCAGGCGGTGCGCAGGAACAGGAAGATCACCATGACCACCAGCGAGATCGTCAGCACCAGGGTGAATTCCACGTCATGCACCGAGGCATTGATGGTGGTGGTGCGGTCTATGACCTGATCGACCTTGATGGACGGCGGCACCGACAGCAGCACCTGCGGCAGCAGGTGCTTGACGTTGGCCGCGGCATCGATGACATTGGCGCCCGCCTGCTTGTAGACCAGCAGCAGAATGCCGAGCTTGTTGTTCTGCCAGCCGAGCAGCTGGTTGTTCTCCGGCCCATCGACCGCGACGCCGATATCACGGATTCGCACCGGCGCACCATTCTTGTAGGCCACGACGATGTCATTCCACGGCGCCGCCTTGAGCAGTTGGTCGTTGTCGTAGATGGCGAAACTATGCAGCTGACCGTTGATCGAGCCCTTGGGTGCATTGACCGTGGCCTCACCGATCACATTGGCCACGTCCTCGAGTTGGATGCCCAGCGCCGCGATCTTGGCGGGATCCACCTGCACGCGCACCGCGGGCTTCTGCTGGCCGCCGATCGCCACCTGCGCGATGCCGGGAATCTGTGACAGGCGCTGCGCGATGACATTCTCCGAGTAATCGTCCACAGCGGTCAGCGGCAGCACGTCGGAATGCACGGCCAGGATCAGTATCGGGGAATCGGCCGGGTTGACCTTCTTGTAGGTAGGCGGGCTCGGCAGGTTCTTCGGCAGCTGCCCGCCGGCGGCATCGATGGCAGTCTGGACGTCCTGCGCGGCGGCATTGATGTTTCGATCGAGACCGAACTGCAGCGTGATCTGCGCGGTGCCCAGCACGCTGGTGGAAGTCATCTGTGACATTCCCGGAATCTGCGCGAACTGATATTCCAGTGGCGTTGCCACCGATGAAGCCATGGTCTCCGGGCTGGCGCCGGGCAACTGTGCGGTCACGACCAGGGTCGGGAAATCCACCTGAGGCAACGGCGCCACGGGCAGCAGCGGCCACGCCACGATGCCGATCAGAAGTATCCCGCCCATCAGCAGCGAGGTCGCGACCGGTCGCCGGACGAAGGGCGCGGAAATATTCATGGCGCCGGGGCGCCGGCCTGCGATCGGCCGGACTGCGTAACGGTGCTGGCAGCGGCTGTGGCCACTACGCGCACTTTCGCGCCCGGCTGCAGCCGATATTGATTGCTGGTGACCACGCGCTCACCGGACTGCAGGCCGTCGGTCACGACCATGACGCCCTCACTCTCTTCAGCGGTCTTGATCGGCCGCGCCTCGACCGAGGAGTCGGCTCTGACGACGTAGGTGAACAGGCCATCGGGACCATGCTCGACCGCTGCGGTCGGCAACGTCACCACGTCGCGCCGCGACTGCATCAGCACCCGTACGTTGACGAACTGTCCTGGCCACAGCGCGTTGCGCGCGTTGGCGAAGGTCGCCTTCAGGCGCACGGTTCCGGTGGTGGGATCGATCTCATTGTCCACCAGGGTCAGTGTGCCGCTGTCGAGCTGCGTGCGGTCGTCGCGCGATAGCGCGGTCACGCCGACGTCACCCGCGGCCAGCGCCTGGTTGATCTGCAGCACCACGTCCTCCGGCAAAGTGAACATTACCGAGATCGGCTGCATCTGCGTCACCACGACGATGCCGGTGGTATCGGAGGCGTGCACGATGTTGCCCGGGTCCACCAGGCGGATGCCGGTGCGTCCCGAAAACGGCGCCGTGATGCTGGCGTACTCAAGTTGCGTGCGCGCGTTGTCGATCGACGCCCGATCGACCTGCAGTTGCGCCTGCAACTGCGCCACCAGTGCGTGTTGCGTGTCGAGTACCTGCTGGCTGATCAGATTCTGCGGCGCGAGCGTCGTGTAGCGCTCCAGGTCGCGTTTAGCGCTGTCCAGCTGCGCCGCATCCTTGGCCTGCATCCCGGTGGCCTGGTCGAGCGCGGCCTGCAGCGGCCGCGGATCGATCTGCGCCAGCAGATCGCCTTTCTTGACCAGCTGACCCTCGACGAAGCCGACGCGCTGCAACTGGCCGTCGACACGCGCGGTGATCTTCGCGGTATAGAAGGCCTGCACATTGCCGAGGCCTTCCAGATACAGCGGTACGTCGCGTCGCGTGGCCAGCGCGGTGTCAACCGCCACCGCACCCGGCCCGCCGGCCGGCAGCGCGGCCGTGGCCGGTTTGTGCGACAGCCACAGCCAGCCGATGACGACCAGCAGCACAGCGCCGGCGCCGAGCACGACGCGTCGATGCCTTAGGGCCCTAGCAGTTTCCAGAAAGCCGCTCATTTGTCCGCCTGTGCTTGTCGCCAGCCGCCCCCGAGCGCCTGATAGAGGTCCACCAGAGCCTGCAGGTGCTGATATTTCACCTGCACCAGCGTGTCCTGCGCGGTGAACAACGCATTCTCGGTATTCAACACCGTCAGCACGTTGATGGTGCCGGCCTGCATCTGCAGTTGTGCAAATTCGAACGCGCGACGCCCCTTGTCGACCGCCACCTGCTGCCGCAATTCCTGCTCCGAGGTCTGCTGCACCGCGACCAGCGCGTCCTCGACATTGCCGAGCGCAGTCAGTACGGTCTTATGATAATCCGAAAGCAACTCCGCATAGCGGGCACGCGAGTATTCGACCTGTCCGCGACGCGCACCGCCATCGAAGATGGTCTGGCTGAGGGCCGCGCTGAGCGCGAAAACGCGGCTCTGCGGCAGCAGCAACGTATCCAGCGCCGTGCTGGCGTAACCACCGCTGGCCGTCAGGTTAATGCTGGGAAAATACGCGGCGCGCGCCACGGCGATATTGGCATTGGCAGCCATCAGTTGCGCCTCGGCCTCGGCCACATCCGGGCGCCGTGCCAAAAGCTCCGACGGCAGGCCGGCGGTGAGCAGTGGCAGCGTGAGCTGTTGCAGGCTGCCATCGCCGACATCGATGCTCTCCGGCACCTGGCCGACCAGGATCGCAAGCGCATCGATGTTCTGTTGCAGCTGCTGCGCCAGCGGCGGAATCGAAGCGTTCAGCGTCGCTACCGTCGTGGCCTGCTGCGCCACATCGAGCGCGGTCGCAATGCCCACGTTCTGTTCGAGCGTAAGTCCGTCCAGCACATGCTGCGCGTTGGCGAGATCGTCGCGCGCGACCTGGAGCCGGTCATGCTGTTCGAGCACCTCAAAGTAGGTAAGCGCCACACTGGTGGCCACCGTGAGCGCGATGGTCTCCCGGTCGTAGCGGCTCGCCTGGGCAGTGTCCAGCGCCGCATCCCGCGTGGCGCGGTTCTTGCCCCAGAAATCGAGTTCGTAGCTCGCCGTCAGCTGCGGCGTGTACTCATTATAAGTGACCGGTGGACCACCATTGACCAGCAGCTGGCGCTGGCGGCTCGCCGAGGCGCCGCCCTCAAGCGTAGGCAGCAACGCGGCGCCGGCAATGCGCGCCTGCGCATCGGCCTCGCGAACGCGTGCGATCGCCGCGGCGATGTCGTCGTTACTGGTCTGGGCGCGCGCGATATAGTCATCGAGCTGCGCTGAGCCGAAGCCGTGCCACCAGTCCACCGCAGGCCAGTCGGCGCTGATACTGGCCGGTGCATTTTGCCAGGCCACAGGGGTCGCCACCGCCGGATGGTGATAGGCCGGTCCGACGCTGCAGCCGCCGGAGCCTAAGGCCAGACCCAAAAGAAGGCAGGCGCGGCATAGCCGCACCGCAAAATGTTGCGCTGTCACCGGCCTAAGGTAACGGTCGGGCACTTAAGTCGACATGGCCGGAAGATTAAACAGACTTAATGCCGGCATTATGTCTTTTGCGTGCATGCCTTAATCCTTTAAGAACGGGTACTTGCCGCCTGCTCCAGCCGCCGCAGCAGCCGTTCGAGGCGGCCAATATCGCGTCGCCCGATCCCGGCCAGCAGTTGCGCTTCGTACGCCAGTGCCAGCGGCACGATGCGCTGGTACAGACGTCTGCCGGCGGCAGTCATCATCAGGCGATGCGAGCGGCCGTCCTCGGCGTTGGGCAGACGCCTGACCAGGCGGCGTCGCAACAGACCCTGTGCGGCGCGCATGACCGATACCTTGTCCATGATCGTGCGGTCGCACAGCATGCGCTGCGTCAGCGGCCCCTCGTCGGCCAACACCGCCAGCAGACGCCACTGCGGATTCCTGAGACCGAATTGGGATTCATAGGCCCGGGCAATCAGCCGCGATACGGCATTGGCCGCAACCGACAGCCGGTACGGCAGGTAATCCTGCAGGCGCAATGTGCGGCGCACGCTACTCGGCATCGCTCTGGGCCGCCGGCGCCGCACGCGCAAACACCTCCTGGCGCATGCAGTGCTCATAGATACGCCGGATGGTGGGAAATGGCTGCAGTGGGCAATTCACGCGCTGCGCATTGAATACCTGCGGTATCAGGCAGCAATCAGCCAGCGTCGGCGCATCGCCGTGACAGTAGTCGCCGGCGCTACCAGGCTGCGCCAGCATCGCCTCGAGCGCTGCAAAACCTTGCGCGATCCAGTGGCGCGACCAGTCGTCGCGGCGCTGCTCGTCGATCTCCAGCGGCGACTTCAGGTAGCGCATCACCCGCAGGTTGTTGAGCGGATGGATATCACAAGCAATGCTCAATGCCAGCGCGCGCACCCGAGCGCGCCCGGAGGGTTCGCGCGGCAACAGCGCCGGCGTGGGATGCGTCTCCTCCAGATATTCGATGATCGCCAGCGACTGTGCCAGCGTCAGCGGGCCGTCTTCCAGTACTGGCAGCAGGCGCGCGGGATTGCGCTCGCTGAAGCTCGCGCGGTGCTGCTCGCCGCCGTCGCGCAGCAGGTGCACCGGTATCGACTGGAACGCCAGCTGCTTGAGGTTGAGTGCGATGCGTACCCGGAAGGCCGCCGAGCTGCGAAAATAGGTGTAGAGCTTCAAGGTCGACATCCAGATTGCCACCTCAGCTATCGGCGGCGGCGCCAGTGCGTTTCAGGACGCGGCCCACCAGCTCACCGAATCCGATGCGCGACGCGCCCTCGCGCTCACACCAGCCGCGCATGATCACCGCGTCGCCGTCCTGCAGAAATGCCCGCGTCTCGCCGTCGGGCAAGGTCAGCGGCCGTCTGCCGCCTTCGGATAGCTCCAGCAGCGAGCCGGCCTCGGCGGCCTGCGGGCCCGATTGCGTGCCGGTCCCGAGCAGATCGCCCGGCTGCAGGTTGCAGCCGTTGACGGTGTGATGCGCCACCATCTGCGCAATGGTCCAGTAGGCGTGCCTGAAGCTGCTGCGCGACAGACGGCACGGGGGCTGGCCCGAGCGGCGCATGGCCTGGGTCTGCAGCAGGCACTCGAGTTGAATGTCGATCGCGCCGCCGCGGCGCAGATCCGGCGAATCCAGGTACGCCAGCGGCTGCGGATCCGCGGCGGGCCGGCTCCAGGCTACGCGATACGGCTCGAGCGCTTCGAGCGTGACGATCCAAGGCGAAATCGTGGTCGCGAAGTTCTTGCCGAGAAACGGCCCGAGAGGCTGGTACTCCCAGGCCTGCAGGTCACGCGCCGACCAGTCATTGAGCAGGCACAACCCAAACACGTTCGACTCGGCACTGTCGATGGCGATCGGAGTTCCCAGCGCGTTGCCGCGCCCGATGAACACGCCGAGTTCAAGTTCGTAGTCCAGTCGCTGGCTGGCAGCGAGCACCGGCGTCGCCTCGCCAGCGGCGAGGATCTGGCCTGAAGGCCGCTGAAACTGCTGTCCGGAAATCGCGATCGATGAGCAGCGACCGTGGTAGGCGATCGGCATCCACTTGTAATTGGGCAGCAGCGGATTGTCGGGACGAAACAATCTTCCCACTGCGCTCGCATGGTAGATCGAGGTATAGAAATCGGTGTAATCACCGATGCGCGCCGGCAACGCGAATTGCGCCTCGGCCTGCGGCAGCAGGCAGTATCGTAAGGCCGCCTGCTGCGGCGAGCCGGCTCGCAGCGCGCGCGACAGCGCCAGGCGCAGCGCCGACCAGGCCTGTGTCCCGGCCGCCATGAGTTCATTCAGCACCGGCTGCGCGGCCGCTGTCGCGGCGGCGGCGGCGGCGGCGGCAGCTCCCACGCTGGCGGCGTCAAATACTCCGGCCTGCAGCGCCGCCGCCAGATCCACAATCTGATCGCCGATGGCGACCCCGCCGCGAAACGCCTGGCTGCTGCCGGCGCGCCGGAATACGCCCAGTGGCAGGTTCTGCAGCGTGAAATCCGTGCCGGCCGCGTTGGCGGCAGCGACCCAGCTGGACAGTCGCGGGTCGTGGGTTTCATTCAGCGCCATCGCGGCTGCTCAGCGTCGTTGCGGATCGAAGCGCTTCGGCAGCCCCTGCCAGCACTCGAAATAATCGCTTTGCAACAGCGCCGACTCGAGCGCATAGCGAGTCGGCCGGATGACGCAGCGGGTCTCGAACATGAATGCCATGGTGCCGCCGATGTGCTCGGGCCGGGTGGTATCCGCACGGCTGGCGCTGTCGACCGTTGCGGCATCCGGGCCGTGCCCGCTCATGCAGTTGTGCAGTGACGCACCTCCGGGCAGGAAGCCTTCCGCCTTGGCGTCGTACACACCCTCGATCAGTCCCATGAATTCGCTGGCGACATTGCGATGAAACCACGGCGGACGAAAGGTATGTTCCATGGCGAGCCAACGCGGCGGAAACACGGCGAAATCGATCGCGTCGACTCCCGCGGTGTCGGTAATGGACTGCAGCACCAGGAAGATCGATGGATCCGGATGGTCGTAGCTGATCGAGCCGATGGTGTTGAAGCGGCGAAGATCGTACTTGTATGGCACCAGATTGCCGCGCCAGGCCACGACGTCGAACGGCGAGTGATCCATGTCCGCCGCCCAGAGCCGGCCCATGAACTTCGCGACCAGTTCATACCGCTGCTCGCGGTCTTCGTACCAGGCCACGGGGGTGCGAAAATCGCGCTCGCAGGCCAGCCCGTTCGAGCCAATCGGACCCAGGTCAGGCAAACGAAATGCGGCGCCGAAGTTCTCGCCGACGTAGCCGCGCGCGGCTGCATCTCGAAGTTCGACGCGGAAGCGCACTCCGCGCGGAATGACTGCGATCTCCAGTGGCTCCACCGCCAGTCGCCCGAGTTCGGTGATGAGCAGCAGGCGCCCCTGCTGCGGCACGATCAGCAGCTCGCCGTCGGCACTGTAGAACGCGCGCTGCGTCATCGAGCGGTTTGCGGCATAGACGTGGATCGCGCAGCCGCTCTGCAGGTGCGGATCGCCGTTGCCGCCCAGGGTCACCAGGCCATCGAGAAAGTCCGCCGGCGTCGCCGGTATCGGCAGCGGGTCCCAGCGCATCTGATTTGGGGGCGTCACAGCTTCCGATAAATCGCCGCACATGCGGCCCTGATCCGTGGGCCGGAACGGGCGATGCGTCACCGCCGGCCGGATCCGGTAGAGCCAGGAACGTCGATTGGCACTGCGCGGCGCAGTGAATGCCGTGCCCGACAACTGTTCCGCGTACAGCCCATAGGCGCAGCGCTGCGGCGAGTTTTGCTCCGGCAGCGCACCGGCCAGCGCCTCACTCGAGAAGTGATTGCCGAAGCCGCTCTGGTACGACAGCTCGGCCTCGCGCAACCGCGGTTCCACGGCGCTGTTCATGACGCCTCGGTAGTCCCCGGATCGAGCGACAGCACGCCGCGGCGTACCTGATCGAGCTCCAGTGACTCGAACAACGCCTTGAAATTGCCCTCACCAAACCCCTCGTTACCCTTGCGCTGAATGATTTCGAAGAAGCATGGGCCGACCGCGTTCTGGGTGAAAATCTGCAGCAGCAGGCCCTGGCCCTGCGTCGGTGCTCCGTCGATCAGAATGCGCTGCTCGCGCAGGCGCGCCAGTTGCTCGCCATGACCGGCCACGCGCTGATCGAGCGCCTCATAATAAGAGTCAGGCGTATCCTGAAACTTCACGCCGCGCCCGCGCATGCGATCGACGGTGGCGTAGATGTCGTCGGTCCCCAGCGCCACGTGCTGGATACCCTCGCCTTTGTAGGCGTGCAGGAATTCCTCGATCTGCGACTTGTCGTCCTGGCTCTCGTTGAGCGGAATACGGATCTTGCCGTCCGGACTGGTCATGGCCTTGGAGAACAGGCCGGTGGCCTTGCCCTCGATGTCGAAATAGCGGATCTCGCGGAAGTTGAACACCCGCTGGTAGAAATCCGCCCAGGTGTTCATGTTGCCGCGATTGACGTTGTGGGTGAGGTGATCGATGTAGGTGAGCCCGGCGCTGGCGGCCTGCTCACGCGCGGCGGCGCCCGGAATTGCCACGAAGTCCACATCGTAGATTTCCTGCGCGCCGTAGCGGTCGACCAGGTACAGATAGGAGCCGCCGATGCCCTCGATCACCGGTATGTTCAGCTCCATCGGCCCGATCGCACCCGTGGCCTGCCTGGCGCCGCGTTGCAGCGCGAGCCGCAGCGCGGCGGCGGCGTCGCGCACGCGAAACGCCATGGCATTGATCGACGCACCGTGAGCGCCGCGAAATTCGGCTGCCTGACCGTGCGGCTCCATGTTCAGTATGAAGTCGATGTCGCCCTGCTTGTAGCGCAGCACGTTTTTGGAACGATGGCGGGCCACCGCGGTGAAGCCCATGGCTTCGAACAATTTACCCAGAGCCAGCGGATCCGGGCCGGTGAATTCAACGAATTCGAAACCGTCGGTGCCGAGCGGATTGTCGTACAGATCCTGGCCCATAAAGCGCCCCCGTAATCGTGCAGTTCGCCCACCCCGTCTGGCCGCCATTATACACTGGTTTCATTTGTAACTATTAGCCGTCGATCGGCAGCCCGGCGTTTTTCACCACCGAACGCAGTACGAAGCTCGAGTCCACGCGCGCCACGCCCGGCAACTTGGTCAACACCTTGCTGTGCAATCGCTCGAAGTCGGCGGCGTCACGCGCCACCACCCGCAGCACGTAGTCCGAGCCGCCGGCGGTCAGATCACACTCGGTAACCTCCGCAACCGCCTGCACTGCCTGCTCGAACGCGCCCAGATCGCGGTCGGTCTGGCCCTTGAGCGTGATGCGGATGATGAATCCGACCGTGATGCCGACCTTGGGAGCACTGAGCATGGCGGTGTAACGCTCGATGACACCGGCCTGTTCCAGCAGCCGCACGCGCCGCAGGCAGGCGGATTCCGACAGCCCTACGCCGGCCGCGAGCGCCGCATTGGACTGCCTGGCGTCGCGCTGAAGCTCACGGAGAATCTTGCGATCTGAGCGATCCAGCTGCATATCCATTTAACATACATCATTAATGCGCAAGAATCTGCCATTACAGCGTCGTTTTGTGGTCTATTTTGCAATCGGCTGCTGCGCCGGACGGGCACAATAGGTCATCGGCCTTAGGTCACCGCAACATCCGGGAGAGCAACATGCGCATCGGCGTGCCCAAGGAGATCAAGGTTCATGAATACCGCGTCGGGCTGGTACCGGCGGCGGTACGCGAGCTGGTCGCCAGCGGCCATGAGGTGCTGGTGCAGACTGGCGCCGGCGCCGGCATCGATTGCAGTGATGAGGACTACCGCAACGCGGGCGCCAGGATCGCGCCCACCGCCGAGGTCGTTTTCAGGGACTCGCAGCTGATCGTGAAGGTGAAGGAACCGCAACTGGCAGAATGCGCGCGCCTGCGGCGCGACCAGGTGCTGTTCACTTACCTGCATCTGGCCGCGGATCGTGCCCAGGCCGAGGGGCTGATCGAATCGCAGTGCGTCGCGATCGCCTATGAGACCGTGACCGCAGCCGACGGCTCGCTGCCACTGCTGATGCCGATGAGCGAAGTGGCGGGACGCATGTCGATACAGGTCGGCGCCCACTATCTGCAGCAGGGCAACGGCGGTCGCGGGGTACTGCTGGGCGGCGTGCCCGGCGTGACGCCCGCCAAAGTGGTCGTCATTGGAGCCGGTGTCGCCGGCACCAACGCCATCGAGATGGCGCATGGCCTGCGTGCCGATGTTACGGCGATCGATCGCTCGATCCGTCGGTTACGCGAACTGGATCGCCAGTTCCATGGCGCCGTGCGAACCCTGTTCTCCACCGCAGACACGATCGAGAAGGCAGTCGCCGATGCTGACCTGGTGATCGGCGCGGTTCTGCTGCCCGGCGCCGCCGCGCCAAAGGTGGTGACCGCCGCAATGATCAAGCGCATGCGTCCCGGATCGGTGGTGGTCGACATTGCGATCGATCAGGGCGGCTGCTTCCAGACCAGCAGGCCCACCACGCACGCCGCGCCGGTCTATGTGGTGGACGGCATCATTCACTATTGCGTCACCAACATGCCCGGCGCTCTGCCGCGCACTTCCGCTTTCGCGCTCAACAACGCGACCCTGCCTTATGTGAAGGCGCTGGCGGATAAAGGCTGGCAGCGCGCCACCGCCGAGGATTCCGGACTTGCCGCGGGTCTGAATATCGTCGGTGGCACGGTGGTGCATCCGGCGGTGGCACGCGAGCTGGGGTTGCCCATCGCCGCATAACTCGAGGGGAAAAAATGGAGCGACGCCCGTTACCTTGCAAGTTCGGCGCAGTGATGCGGGGGTTGCACCTTTCAGGCCGAGCAGGAACCGGAAATCATCAAGATCGTTGCTGCCGCTCCATTGGAAAACAGCGCTCGTCAGTCATGGCATAGCATCGTCGTTCAGAGCTTGAGTATATGCGCACCCCGAAGGCTGCCGCTAGGCGATGCCGCCCATGCACAGGTACTTGAGGTCGAGATATTCGTCGATGCCATAGCGTGAGCCTTCGCGCCCCACGCCGGACTGCTTCACACCGCCAAATGGCGCCACCGCCGTGCTGATCAGTCCGGTGTTGATGCCGACTATACCGCACTCGAGTGCGCTTGAAACACGCCATACGCGCCCCACATCGCGCGCGTAGAAGTACGCTGCCAGTCCGAATTCTGTGTCGTTCGCCATACAAATCGCGTCCGCCTCGCGTGTAAAGCGAAACAATGGCGCAACAGGTCCAAACACCTCCTCGCGCGCAAGGCGCATGGTGGAGCGTACATCCGCCAGGACTGTCGGCTGGTAGTAGGTTCGCCCCAGTGCATGCCGGTGACCACCGATGATGGTACGTGCGCCCTGGCTGACGGCGTCTCCCACCAGCTCCTCCACCTTGGCCAGTGCAGCCGCGTCGATCAGCGGCCCCTGCTCCACGCCCGGTTCCATGCCGTTGCCGACCTTGAGCTTCGCCACCGCGGCAGCCAGCTTGTGCGCGAAGGCTTCATAGATGCCGTCCTGAACCAGCAGCCGGTTCGCGCACACGCAGGTCTGGCCGGTATTGCGGTACTTCGACACCATTGCCCCCTCGACCGCGGCGTCGATATCGGCGTCATCGAACACGATGAACGGCGCATTACCGCCCAGCTCGAGCGACATGCGTTTCACGGTCGGCGCGCACTGCGCCGCCAGGATGCGGCCGGTTTCGGTGGAACCGGTAAAGGTCAACTTGCGCACCATGGGATGGCTGGTGAGCTCGCCACCGATCGCGCGCGAATCACCGGTCACGACGCTGCACACGCCGGGCGGCACACCGGCTCGAGCCGCCAGCTCCGCCATCGCCAGCGCCGATAGCGGCGTCTGCAGTGCCGGCTTGACGATGATGGTGCAGCCCGCCGCCAGCGCCGGGGCTACCTTGCGCGTGATCATCGCTGCCGGAAAATTCCATGGCGTGATCGCGGCGCAGACACCGACCGGCTCGCGCACGACGACGATGCGCTTGTCGGGCCAGGGCGAAGCGATGACGTCGCCGCCGACACGACGCGCCTCCTCGGCAAACCACT
>DATAJH010000028.1:0-55690 GCA_036262215.1 Steroidobacteraceae bacterium | reverse complement strand
GCTGCACAACGTGCAGCGCGATTCCAACGGCAGCCTGCATCTGGAGCTCAACAGCACCGCGCTGGGCGCGGGCGACTACCAATTGACCATCGAAGGCCTGACCTGGCGCGGCGACGCGGTGCCGCAGGCCTGGGCGACCATCAGCTTCGCGCACTGATCCGGCGGCGCGCGGGGCACGCGCCGCGTCTCCGGCGTCAGTACAGCACCGAGCGTGGCGCCACCCGCACCACCGAGCGCGTCGAGATCCACCCGGCGACGCCGACCACCAGCACCGCGCCCAGCACGCCGACGATCCACAGGCCGGCATTGAAGCGGTATTTCAGATCCAGCGCGTGCGCGAGCCAGGCGCCGCCGAGCGACGCACCGCTCGCCGCGAGCAGTCCGGCCACCGCGCCCAGCAGTGCGAATTCGGCCAGCACGCTGCTCAGGATCATGCTGCGGCGCGCCCCGAGCACGCGCAGAATCGCGGTCTCGTACAGGCGTTCCTCGCGGCTCGCCTGCACCGCCGCGAGCAGCAGCGTGAGCCCGGCGAGCAGCGTGAACAGGAACACGGTCTGCACCGCGGTGACCGCCTTGTCGACCACCGCGCGAATCTGCGCCAGCAGATCGCCGACGTTGAATATCGACACGCCGGGGAAGCGATGCACCAGCTGCGCCATGGCGCCGCTCGAGGGTTCAAGATAGGCGCTGGTCATGTAAGTGCCCGCGCTCGCATCCAGCAGTCCGGGCGGAAACATCACAAAAAAATTCGGGCGAAAGCTGTCCCACTTCACTTTGCGAAAACTCGCGACGGTGACGTCGAAGTTCTCGCCGCCGACGTCGAAGCGCAGCCGGTCGCCGAGCTTCAGGCCCAGGGAGTCCTGATATTCCACCGCCAGCGATACCAGCGGCTTGCCCGCATCGGCCGCGGTCCACCAGTGGCCCTCGACGATGCGATTGTCGTCGCCCAGATCGGCCGCCCAGGTGAGGTTCTGCTCGCGCTCGGCGAAGCCGCGGCCGCGCACCCCCGGGAAATGCAGCTCCGACAACGGTCGCTCGTTGATGGTCAGCAGCCGGCCGCGGATCATCGGCAGCATGCGCGTCAGCTGCGCACCCTGCCCCTGCAGCTCGTGTTCGAAATCCGCGCGCACATCCGATGCGATGTTGACGAAGAAATAATTCGGCACGTCGGCCGGCAGGCTGGCGCGCCAGTCGGTTACCAGGTCGTCTCTCAGAATCGCCAGCGCCAGCAGCAGCATGATGCCGAGCCCGAAGGCCACGATCTGGGTGATGCTCTCGGTACGCCGGCGCGCAAGATTGGCGATGCCGTAGCGCCAGGCCACGCTGGCCGAGCCGCGCACGCGCGCCGCGGATCGCACCAGCAGCGCGCCCGCGACCCCCAGCGCCAGCACCGCGCCGGTAAGCCCCAGCAGAAACCACAGGCTCAAGGACAGCTGGCCCAGCGCGCCGTAGACCACACCGGCAATCGCCAGCAGCACCGGGATGGCCGCGGCCATGAACCCCAAGGCCGGCGGTCCGGCATCGCGCCGCAATACGCGCAGCGCCGGCACACGCGTCAGCTGCAGCAGCGACGGCAGTGCAAAACCCGCGAGCACGGCGAGCGCGATGATGAAGCCGACCACGGCCGGCCAGGCGCCGGCCGGCGGCAGGTCGGCGCGCAGCAGGCCCTGCAGCACCCGCACCAGCCACAGCTGTGTCACCCAGCCGGCGGCCGCACCCAGCATGCTCGCCACCGCCGCCAGCAGCAGCAATTGCCACAGGTTGACCGCGAGCACCAGGCGGCGCGAGGCGCCGAGGGTTTTCATCAGTGCGACCGCGTCCAGGTGACGCCGCACGTAGCTGCGTGCACTCATCGCAATAGCGACCGCGCACAGCAGCACCGCAACCAGGCTGGCCAGTGCCAGGAAGCGCGCCGCACGCTTACTGGCATCGCCGATCTGCGGACTGGCGTCGGCGACGTCTTCCACGCGCTCGTGGCGCGCTTCCTGCGTCTGGTGCCAGCGGCGGAAGCTATCGAGCTGCGCACTGCTGCCTGCCAGCAGCAGCACGTACCTGATCCGGCTGCCAGGCTGTATCAGCTTTGTTCCCGCCAGGTCAGCCTGGTTGATCAGCAGTGCCGAGGCGAATTCCACGAAGGTCGAGCTCTGGTCGGGACGCGAGATCAGGATGCGCGTGACGCGCAGCGAGCGCGTGCCGACGCTCAGTTGACTGCCAAGCCCGGCACCGAGCGCCGCGGCCACTCTGGAATCGGGCCAGGCCTCGCCGGGTGCGGGAATCGCCGCGGTGATGGTGCCGCCGGCAAACGGCCGGTCGGCGACGGTCAGGTGCCCGCGCAGCGGATAGCCGGCGCTCACGGCGCGCACGTTGGCGAGTTGATTGGCATCGCCATTGAAGATCGCCGACAGCGTCGTGGTCAGGTGCGTGCTGGTCAGGCCGAGCCGCGTGGCCACAGCCTGCTCATCGGCGGCGATCGGTGTGTCGGATTCCACGCGCAGATCCGCCGCCAGCACCTCGCTCGCCTGCAGCTCCACCGCGCGGCCGATGCGATCCACCAGGAAGCCGACGCCGCTGAGTGCCGCCACGGCGATGGTCAGCGACAGCCACAGCACCGCCAGTTCCCCCGAACGCCATTCGCGCCGCAAGGCGCGCAGTGCCAGCATCAGGCTACGCATGACTTGCCGCCGCGGCGCTGGCTACATCGCGCAGCAGTGCGCCGGCATCCATCGACAGCACGCGCCCGCAACGCGCCGCCAGCGCCGCCTCGTGCGTGACCAGCACCAGCGTCGTATCCGAGCCGCGATTGAGCTCGAACAGCAGCTGTGCGATGCGCTCGCCGGTCGCGGTGTCGAGGTTACCGGTGGGTTCGTCGGCGAACAGCACCGTCGGATGGCCGACCGAGGCGCGCGCCAGTGCCACGCGCTGCTGCTCGCCGCCGGACAGCTGACGCGGGTAGTGACGCGCACGCGCGCCTAAGGCCACACGGCCGAGCATCTCGGTCGCCGCCGCGCGGGCATCCTCGCGGCCGGCAAGCTCCAGCGGCAGCATGACGTTTTCCAGCGCCGTCAGGGATGGCAGCAGATGAAACGACTGGAACACGAAACCGACGCGCTCGGCGCGCAGGCGCGCGCGTCCATCCTCATCCAGCGCACCCAGCGTCTGCCCGGCAAGCACCACGTCCCCGGATGTCGGCAGTTCCAGGCCCGCGAGCATCGCCAGCAGCGTGGATTTACCCGCGCCCGAGGGACCCACCAGCGCGATCGACTCGCCCTGCGTGACCGTGAACGAGACATCGCGCACGATGGTCAGCGGGCCTTCCGGGCTGCTAACCTGCTTGCTCAAATTCCGGGCTTCGAGAACGATGTCACGCGTCATGGGTTTCCTGTTGGCACTGCTGCTCGCGCTGGCGTCGCCGGCGCCGCACGCGGACCAGACATCGCCGGCCATCCTGGTGTTCGGGGACAGCCTCAGCGCCGGCTACGGGATCCGCGTCGAACAAGGCTGGGTGAGCTTGCTGACGCGCAAGATCTCGCAGTTAGGGTACGGATTCCGTGTGATAAACGCCAGCGTCAGCGGCGAGACCACCGCCGGCGGCCTGGCCCGGCTGCCGCACGCGCTGCAGGTGCAGCAGCCGCGCATCCTGATACTCGAGCTGGGCGCCAACGACGGCCTGCGCGGCCTGCCGCTGGCCGGCACGCATGACAATCTGGATAAGATGATCACACTGGCGCGCGCGCGCGGCGTGACGGTGCTGCTGCTCGGCATGCGCCTGCCGCCCAATTATGGCGAGCGCTACACCAGCGGCTTCCTGAACATGTACGCCGATCTGGCGCAGGCACACAAGCTGGTGCTGCTACCGTTCCTGCTCGATCGGGTGGCACTGGACCCGGCATTGATGCAGGCCGACGGCATGCACCCGAACGAGCAGGGCCAGCCGTTGTTGCTGGACAATGTCTGGCCCAAACTAGAGCCGCTGCTGCGCCTCGCCGCCCATCCGGCTGGCGCGGGGTGAGTAAAAACTAGATCTTAGGGGTGTGACGATGGACCGATTCTGGTTGCCGCAGTATCCGCCCTCGGTACCCGCCGACATCGATCCGTTCGAGATCGACTCGCTCAAGGCGCTGATCGAGGACGCCTGCAGCCGCTATGCCAAGCGCATCGCCTATCACAGCATGGGCACGGCGATGACCTACCGCGAACTCGACCGCTGCTCGCACGCCTTCGGTGCCTGGCTGCAGCACCACGCCGGGCTCAAGAGCGGCGATCGTATCGCGATCATGCTGCCGAATCTGCTGCAGTATCCGATCGCCATGTTCGGCGCACTGCGCGCCGGGCTCACAGTGGTCAATACCAACCCGCTCTACACCGCCACCGAGCTCGAGCATCAGCTCAAGGATTCCGGCGCGGCGGCGGTGGTGGTGCTGGAGAACTTCGCCGCGACGCTCGAGCAGGCTTTGCCTGCGACGCGGGTGCGGCAGGTGATCGTCACCGGTGTCGGCGATATGCTGCGCTGGCCCAAGGGCCCGATCGTCAACCTGGTGCTGCGCCATGTGCACAAGAAGGTGCCGCGCTGGGTGATTCCCGAAGCCCACAGCTTTCGCAAGGTCATCGATCAAGGCCGCACGCTGCGGATGCTGCCGGTGACGCTGGATCGCAGCGATCTTGCCTACCTGCAGTACACCGGCGGCACCACCGGCGTCGCCAAGGCCGCGATGCTCACCCACGGCAATATGGTGGCCAATATCCTGCAGTCGCGCGCCTGGTTCCAGCAGGTGGCGCTGGATCGGCTGACCTTCGTCTGCGCGCTGCCGCTCTATCACATCTTCTCGCTGACGGGGAACTGCTGGCTGTTCGCCTCCCTGGGCGGCACCGGCCTGCTCATCGCCAATCCGCGCGACTTCGAAGGATTCATCAAGGACCTGCGCCGCCATCCGCCGATGTTCTTCCTCGGTGTGAACACGCTGTTCAACGCGCTGATGAACACGCCCGGTTTCGAGCAGCTGGATTTCTCGCGCCTGGTGGTCACACTGGCCGGGGGCATGGCGCTGCAGAGCGGCGTCGCCACGCGCTGGAAGCAGATCACCGGCTGCACGCTCAGCCAGGGCTGGGGTCTGACCGAAGCCTCACCGGTCGGCTGCGTCACCCCGCTCACCGGACCGGATTCCGAGTTCAACGGCTCGATCGGTCTGCCGGTGCCGTCGACCGAACTGACGATCCGGGATGACGATGGCCGCCCGCTTGCCGTCGGCGCGGTCGGCGAGATCTGCCTGCGCGGCCCGCAGGTGATGCGCGGCTACTGGCAGCGGCAGGAGGAGACCGACAAGGTCATGCTGCCGGAAGGCTGGCTGCGCACCGGCGACATCGGGCGCTTCGACCAGCGCGGATTCGTGTTCATCGAGGACCGCAAGAAGGACATGATCATCGTCTCTGGCTTCAAGGTCTATCCGAACGAGATCGAGGACCAGCTCGCGCAGTGTCCGGGCGTGCTGGAAGTGGCCGCGGTGGCGCAGGCCGACGAGCATTCCGGCGAAGTGGTCGCGCTGTTCATCGTGCGCAAGGATCCGTCCCTGACCGAGCAGGCGGTGAACGACTACGCGCATCAATACCTGACCGCCTATAAGCGGCCGGCGGCGATCTACTTTCGCGACCAGCTGCCGAAGACCAATGTCGGCAAGATACTGCGGCGCGAGCTGCGCGACGAGCTGGCGAAGAGCCGGTCGGGCAGCACCGCAGCCTGAAACCCCCGGGGATTGAATCAGTCAGAGACAGGAATCGTACGGAGGTATAAGACTATAGGGAGAATTTTTGTTATCAAAAATTCTCCCTATAGTCTTATACCTCCATATGTCGCATGCCGCTGGCTGGTTCAATCGCAGGGATTCGAGGGTGCGCCTGATGCCGACCGGCTTTAGCTTCAGGTCGCTCGTCGCGGCAACTCTGCTGTGCGTGGCCGCATCTGCCGCATTCGGGCACGTGCTGCGCATCGAGGTCAGCTCGCGCGAAGACGTGCTCGGCGGCGCGGCTTTTGGCAGCAGCGGTGCCTACGAGCGCATCACCGGACGCGTGATTTTCTCAGTAGCCGTCGCCAATCCGCATAACCGGCAGATCGTCGATCTCGACCATGCGGTGAACCGTAAAGGTGGCGCGGTCGAATTCTCGGCCGACGTGATCATCCTGCGACCGAAGGACGCGTCCCGCGGCAACGGCACGCTGCTGCTCGAGGTTCCCAATCGCGGACAGTCGCGCATTGTGCGGATCGTCGATGGCGGCGACTGGAGCGCGGCTAGCAGCGCCGGCGACGGCTGGCTGCTGCGCAACGGCTATTCGTATGCGTCGCTGGGCTGGCAGTGGGACGCGACCGGCGACAATCCGCTGCGACTGTACGCGCCGATCGCCAGGGATCACGGCCGCACCATCACCGGGCTGCTGCGGGGCGACCTGATGCCGGCCGAAGACATGCAGGACATCCCCGTAGGCCACATGATCACCGGTACGATCGGCGGCACTGAATATCCGGTGGCGTCGCCGGTCGATGTGCGCAACAGCCTCTCGGTGCGCGCGGCACCGGCGGCCGAGCGGCATGTGATTGCGCGTGACCAATGGAGCTTCGCGCACCTGGTCGACGGCCGGCTCGAACCCAGTGTGCGCCATATACACCTGAACGGCGGATTCAAGGCCGGCCAGATCTACGAGTACATCTATGCCGTGGCCGACCCGGCAGTCGCCGGTCTCGGATTTGCGGCGGTGCGTGATTTCGCCTCCTACGTCAAGCACTCGCCGGGCGCGATCGTGACTGCGCAGCGCGTCATCGGCGAGGGCATCTCGCAGAACGGCCGATTCCTGCGCGATATGCTCTACCAGGGTTTCGATGCGGATGAGCAGGGCGCCATCGCGCTCGACGGCGTGCTGGCGCACGTCGCAGGCGCGGGCCGCGGCAGCTTCAATGTCCGCTTCGCGCAACCCTCGCGCGATGCGGAGCCGACGTCGGCGATTTCATTTCCGACGGATATTTTCCCGTACACCGATGCTCCCGAAGTCGACCCGGTCACGAAGCAGCGCGACGGGCTGCTGCTGCGCGCCACTGCCGCAGGCGTCGTTCCCAGGATCTTCCTGTCCAATACCAGTTACGAATACTGGGGGCGAGTGGCGTCACTCATCACCACCAGCCCTGACGGCCAGCGCGACGTCGAGCTGTCGCCCGGCGTGCGGGTCTATCATTTCACCGGCCTGCAGCACTTCAGTGGCGAGTGGCCGCCGGCCAGAGGCAGCGGCGACCTGCTGGGTCAGCAGCCGGAAAGCCCGTTGCCGATGAGGTACTTCTGGCGCTGCATGATCGCCAACATGGACGCGTGGCTGCGCGGTACGGCGACCCCGCCCGCGAGCCGTTATCCGCGCATCGATGATGGCACGCTGGTGACCATTGAGCGCTACGCCTTTCCGATCATCCCGGGGATCAGCGTTGCGCGCGATCCGAGCCGGGCCTGGCACCTCGACTTTGGCCCGCACTGGCAGCAGGGGATCCAGGACATACAGCCGCCGATCGTGGGCGCACCGTTTGCGGTGCTGGTGCCGCAGGTCGACCAGGACGGGAACGAACTCGGTGGGATTCGCCTGCCGCAGTTTGCGGCGCCGCTCGCAACGTACACGCCGTGGAATCTGCGCGATCCATCGATCGGCGCAGCGCAACAGCGTGTGGCCTTCGAGGGCTCGTTCCTGCCTTTCGCCAGGGACGCCGCTGTGCGGGCGCGCTCCGGCGATCCCCGGGCTTCCATCGCCGAACGCTACAGCGACAAGGCGGACTATCTGCAGCGTTACAGCCGTGCGCTCGATGCACTGATCAGCGACCGGTATCTGCTGGCCGAGGACCGCGACGCGCTGCTACGCATGGGGAGCGAAGAATGGGACTATGCGCTGCGGTAGATCCATTCCCGGTTAGTTATCACTCGCCAGCACGGTGTGCCGGATCAGCATGCCGACTCCGCTCGCCCAGCCGTCGTCGCCGCCGGCAAAATTCGCCACTTGCTGATCGAGCACCTTGCCGGTTCGGCAGTCGCTGATTTGAATCTCCACGTAGTAATCAGTCATGCTGATCCGACGCACCACCCCGACCAGGGCCTGCTCGGCTCCCAGCTGCAGCGCGATGCCGGTCTCGCAGCCATCGCAGTTGCGTAACGACTTTTCGATCACCGGCTGCGCGTCGACCTTGCTGACGTCAACCAGGGTGTAGCGTCCCGACTGGGCCAGCAGCCGGCGTGCCTCGTTGCTGACTTTCTGCATCATGGCCGCGCTGCTCGCGCTCGTGCTCGTGCTCGTTCCCGCTTGTGACGCTGCCGCACTGACATCCTCGAGCTCGAAATCGAACACCGCGATCCTGACCGGCGCTGCTTTGCTGGCATCCGCCGCGTTCGCGAAAGCGCCAAGCCACGCGAGGCCGATTGCGCCGATGACCGGCGCGATGCGCTTCCCAGAGATGTGCAAGGAGCTACTCCCGATTGCGGCGCACACGCGCGCCTTAGGTCACGACATTAGCGGGGTGGGAGTACGACTGGCCAGGGCATTTTGCCCGAAGATAAGGCTTGGATTTGCCCGCGACGATGCCGGCCTCTACCCGTGCTGGCCACACTGATTACAATGATCTGATGAATCTGAAGCGCCTGCTGCTGATCCGCATGACCCTGATGGGGCTGCTGTGCTGGCTGGGCGTGTCGGTCTACCTGGTCGGTCAATCCGCCCGGCGGGAGGCCGAGGACATCACCACCGTGGCCAATCAGCTGCAGCCGATGGTGGCGTCGGACGTCATGCGGCGCTGGGCATCTCTGGACTCGGACGCGCGCCAACCGGACCTGGGCGGCGCGGCCGCCCGTTTTCCCGAACCGATGTGCCTGCGCTATAGCGCCCTGGATGGAACGTACTCGGATTGGGGCTGCGGCCCATCTGCGGTAGACAGTGGCGTTCCGCACTGGATCGCGAGCATCCTGGGCGAACTCGGTCCCAGACATATTTCATTGCAGCGGCCGATCGCGGTCTATGGCCTTGCCGTCGGGACCCTGCACGTGGAATCGGACGACGCGAGTCTGCTTCGGCACCAGTGGCGCAGCGTGCGCGATCTGCTGGGACTGGCCGCCGTGATGCTGCTGGCTCTGGATTTGCTCGCCTTCTGGGTGGTTGGGCGTGCGCTGCGGCCGACCGCCCGCATCGTCGCGGCGGTGGAACAACTCGGGGAAGGAATGAACGACGTGCGCCTGCCGCCGTTGCGTCCACGCGAATTCAGGCTGATCGCCAGTGGCATCAATCGACTGGCGCAACGGCTGGCGGACTCATACGCGGCACGCGCCGAGCTGACCGCGCGCCTGATCCGGGTCCAGGAAGATGAACGGCGCGAACTGGCACACGAGCTGCACGAGGAATTCGGTCAATGCGTGACGGCACTGAGCGCCGTCAGTGCCAGTCTTCGACACAGCGTAAGCCAGGGAGATGTGTTGACGGAAGCCGACGTGCTGCCGCTTGAAACCGGGATCGAACAGATGTTGTCTTCATTGCGCGGCATGCTGCAGGCCTTGAGCGTGCCGCCGCTGGAACAGCAGGGACTGCGCTCGGCTGTGGCCGATCTGGTCGCGGCCTGGCAGATCAGACTGCAGGCCGGCCCGCGCGTCGTGATCGATGCCGATCCGGCCGCAGATCAAATGCCGAACCATGAGTACGCGCCCTGCATCTATCGCGTCGTCCAGGAGTGCCTGAATAACATCGCCCGCCACGCGCCGGACAGCGTGAGCGCCTGCGTCTGCATCCGCCAGCAATCGCACTGGCTGCAGGTGCGTGTGTCGAACGACCTGGTGGGCGTAAAGCAGAACCGCGCCGGCACCGGGACCGGCATGGGCCTGAAACTGCTGGCCGAACGCGTGCGCGCGCTGCATGGCGTGTTTTCCGTCGAAATGTCCGCGGTGCAGTTCGCCGTGCAGGCCAGCCTGCCGATGAACACGCCATGAGTGACGGCGGCGCGGCGCGGCTGCTGCTGGTGGACGACCACGCCATCGTTCGCGCCGGCTACCGGCATCTGCTCGAGCAGCAGCACCAGTTCACCGTGATCGGAGAGGCGGCAACGGCCGACGAAGCTTACGCGATGTTTCGCCAGTACCGGCCGGATGTCGTCATCACCGATCTGGCCATGCCCGGCAGCAGCGGCCTGGATGCGATCCAGCGCATCCTGCGCGCGGACGCCGCGGCGCGCGTACTGGTGTTCAGCATGCACGTATCGCCGGACCTGGCGCTGGCCGCCATGCGCGCCGGAGCACTCGGCTATGTCACCAAGAGCAGCCCACCGGATGTACTGCTGCGTGGCATTGCCGACGTCCTGGCCGGTCGCCAGGTACTCAGTCCGGACATCGCACAGGCGCTGGCACTCGCGCGGCTATCCGGACGGCGCCGGCCGCTGGAAGACCTGACGCCGCGCGAATTCGACGTGCTGTGCATGCTGGTCTCGCCCGCCAGCGAGCACGAGATCGCGCAGCGGCTGCATCTGAGCATCAAGACCATTCACAATCTGCACTACCAGATCAAGAGCAAGCTCGGCGTCGCCAGTGACATCGAACTCACCCGGCTGGCGATGTCCTGGGGATTGGACCTGGCGCCGTCATCGCTGTACACCGCGCCCAAATAACCGCAAAGGACATTCGCCATCAGGTAATGCCTCAGTGTGACGATAGTCGTCTAACGGCCACTTTAAGACATTCGGGCTGCCGAAATTACGGCGATAAAGCGGTCGTTCGACTCATACGGTAGGCTACTGAGCTACGAACAAAGAGCCCAATTCATGGCCGACCATGCCGACCCAGGAATAACTCAGGCACGCGCCAATAACCTGCAGGCTGCGGTGCCCCTAGCAGTGGAAACACCTGCCGTCCGGGAGATCTCAGCGCCTATGTTAGATGTGCACGCACCTCGTCAGTCGGTCCACACCTGGAAAGACTTCTTTATCCATATCGCCACAATCGTCGTCGGCCTTCTCATCGCAATAGGTCTTGAGCAAACTGTCGAGCATTTCCACCACAAGCACCAGGTCGCCGAGGTTCGCGATTCCTTGAATGTCGAGCGCAGGTTCAACGCCAATAGATTCGGCGTGTTGACAGATGAGTTCCGTCGTTTTGTACCTAAGCTCGAGACCAACCTCGCTATATTCACATACCTTCGTGGGCATCCGAATGCCCCACTAGCGGATTGGCCAGGGAAACTTGACTGGCTCGCGCTGAATCAGGGGTTCCTGGATGCAGCCTGGAAAACCGCGGAACAGAGCACGATCCTTCAGTACATGCAGCGCGCTGAGGTCCAGCGTAACTCCGAGCTTTACAGTCGATTGTTTGGTCTGAGAGAGACCATGGACGCGGCGGGGAAAGCGCTCAATGAAGCTCGCCGATTTGCAATTCAGGACCCCGACCCATCTCATCTTTCTCCTGCTCAACTTGACCGCCAGATCGATCTCACCATGGAGGTTCTACTCCAGTATGCATTGATCGGCCGGGTAGAAAACAACCTGGCGAGTCGTTATCCGGATTTCACGCCGTCCCTCACACGCGACGATGTTTACGGCATCCTCCACGCCACAACGAATGCTGACGATCAAAAGGCGATCAACGCCCTGATTGAACGGATAGACCAAATGGAAAGAGAGCTGAGTACCTCATCTTCGATCGGCGAGTCCAACCAGACGGCAACCGAATCTGGCAGACAATAGGCCCCATACAGGCTCGCTCGCGTTCATTACGTCCTCCTTAGAGCGGACGCGCACGGCAGGCAGCTGAGGGTCAACTGCGGTCCTAATGCCGATTGCGGATCGTTTATGGCAGATCCCGGCCAGGAGCGGAAGTTCCGCTCCCTGAAAAATCCGCCCCAGAGCAGACGTTCCGACCGACCTAGTTCCAAGTTTGTTGCCAATGCAGATAGCATCGGCGAGCATCCCCGAGGCGTCGAATAAGGGGATGGACATGGCGGAAGGCTTGCTCGACGGGGTCCTCGGCGGAGAAGAAGAAAAGATCGACGCGACCGAGGGTGGCGCCGAGCCTTTTGCCGCGGCCATCGCTGCCAATCTAGCGAACCAGAACCCGGAGGTGGCGGCCGAGACGGTGGCATTTCTGCGTCAGCAGACGAAGGTTTTGCGCGTCCAGGAGAAAAACGCCGAAGCCGAATACGAGTTCTTCGAAGCCGAGTGGGGTCCACGGCTGCTTGCGCTGCGGCTGCGGACCGGATTCCAGGTGTTCTTTGCCCTGTTTGCGACCGTGATCGGCCTTGGCCTCGCCATCGTTATTTACCAAGGTGTTCAGTCACGCAGCGTCGTGATTGATTCCTTCAGCGTCCCACCCTCCCTCGCGCCGGACGGCCTGAACGGCCAGGTTCTTGCTTCCGGGCTGCTCGATGTATTGACGCGAATTCAGGCGGCGAGTCGGGCAAATATTGAGCACCGAAATCTCTCCAATGCCTGGACCAACGAGATTTCGATCGACGTTCCCGAGACCGGCATCTCGATCGGGCAGCTTGAGCGGATGATCAAGACGCGCTTCGGCCACGACCAGCACATCCAGGGGGATCTGGTGAAGGTGCCGACCGGTTTGGCGCTCACCGTGCGCGGCACCGGGATTTTGCCCAAGACATTCACTGGCGATAGCGCAGCACTGGATAAGTTGCTGACACAGGCTGGGGAGTATGTCTTCAGCCAGTCGCAACCGGGGTTGTGGACGGCCTATCTTTCTAACAACAACCGGGACGATGAGGCGATCGCCTTTGCCCAAGCTGCGTACAACGCTGTGGACGCGAGCGAGCGTCCCTACGTGCTCAATTACTGGGCCGATGCCATTGGCGACAAGGGCGATGAGCGTGCAATGGCGCGAGCGCTTCCGTTGTATCGGGAAGCCTTGCGGCTCAAGCCCGACTACTGGAGCGCGTACAACAACATCATGTATGCGCAGGCAGGTCTCGGCGATGAAGAGGGCGCCGTGCAGGTAGGTCGGCAGATGGTCAAGCTCGCCGGCGGCCGGCCCGGGCGAGCGCCTGAGGAGATGTTTCAGAACTACGACGAATTTGTTCGAGATCTGCCGGCCGAGCGCGCCAGCAACATTGCCGACATGGAATCCCATGGCGGCATCGGGACGAGTGGACCCATTACTGGCCCTGAGAATCTTAACGTCGCGCAGCTGGATATCTGGATGCATGACTCCGCGGCCGCGGCGCTGCGACTCCAAACCACACCGATCGATGACAAGAACCTTTTCGACGTTGCTGCAGCGAGCTTCGATCGGGCGCTCCTCGCCGAAGAAGTGGGAGACTTGAAGAAGGCATCCAGAGAGTGGGATGCATTTGCCACAGACTATGCCGACCCCACCATCTCGACCGCTAATGCTCAGTGGATGTGCTACGCCGCCGTGACCTATGAAAAGACCGGGCAGGCCGCCAAAGCTGATGCGGCGCTCAAGCCCTTTGGTGGATTCACGATGGTGGACTGTTACCGGTTCAAGGGTGACGTATTGGATCTACGCGGGGATTGGTCGGGCGCGCAAGAGTGGTATGGCAAGGCCGTAGCACTCGGGCCCAGTCTTCCGGCGGGCTACTACTCGTGGGGTATGGCGCTCGCGAGGCACGGTGATCTCGCCGGTGCGGCCTCCAAACTCAAGGACGCCAATCAGAAGGGGCCACACTGGGCCGATCCGCTCAAAGCGTGGGGCGATGTGCTCGTAAAGCAGGGCCAGATCAAAGACGCGCTCGCGAAGTACGACGCGGCACTGAAGTTCGCGCCGAACTGGAAGCAGCTCAAGGAAGCGCGCGAGGCGTTGACGAAGCAGAAGACTTAATCGGAGTTCTCGGAAGCAGACGCTCGCGAAGGACAGCAGAGGGTCAACTTGAGCCATTGACTGATCGCAAAACTCATCCGAAACATGGCCTGTTTTCCGGAAATTCATTCGTTCCTTTACAATAGAGGCCATGCAAGCTGGAATGGGTAGACAGCTCGTTGTCGCGCTTTACGTGGTGGCAATGGTAGTTGTCATCGTCGGTGTGGATTTCGCGTTCTTCAGAAACCGATTCTGGGAACGGCTGACAGCGAACATTGGCGTTGTCTTGGTGTTCGCAGCTTTCTATTTGAGATTCCTCAGGCGTCCATGAACAAGGTGCGACGGCGCCTTTTTTATGCTGCCATCGTGCGGAGGCGATTCGCACTCGCTTCAAAATCAGCCTCCCTTGTAGCTGCCGCTCGCCAATGGCAGGAAGGGGTCGACTGGAGCGGGAGAGAAGGGGGCGACTTTAAGAATTTCCGCGACGATCGATTAGTTAGCCCGGCTTTCGCCACATAGAACCCCGTAATTGTCCATTTGCATGACGGAGGCAGGCAAATCCGTCCGACCACAGAATCTTTGTACCGTTGTTTTACAGCCTGCCAGGCGTTCCGGTGAGGTATCCACGGTTATCTTCGCGCCGCTTTTCTTGTTCTGTTCATCTTCGGCGATTTCTTTGGCCGTCGGCTGAATCACGCCAGCCTTGATCAAGGCATAACGGCACATGCTGGCCATGAAGAGCTGTTTGAAGTTTTCTTCGCCGCCCATATCTTTCATGACGGCACTGTTCTTAGACGCTTGCTGCGCAGCGGCAGCTTGTATTGAGTTCGCGATAGCGGCGGCGGCTTTAGCATCCGTCCATGGGAAAAACGCGCCTTTCGCCGTGACGCCCTGCATGCTTACCGCATAACCGGACATATCGATGGGATGACCGGATTTGTCCGAGAGTCGGATGTCAGACCTGCATTTTAAGGTTTGATCAAGCTGACATATGCCAATGCTGCCATGCCCTGTATTGTTTGTGCATTTCCATTGGGTTGCGATGCCGAGCATTCCTGCGCCGGTACCGGCATCGTCAATGGTGTAATGGGATGTGCGTTCCCCAGTGCACCAAGAGATAGGGTTGGCAAAATCTACTGTACTGGTTTCTGAAGCCATGGCCGAATAAGGCGCGCCAACCAACATGAGCGGAAATAATACAGAGGTCAAGTAGCGCATCATGATTTCCAGTTGAGCCTCGGCACCGGTAGACTGTGTGTCAGTTCACGATCTCAATCGATCCGCCGCGCACCTTGACGAGCTGGTTCAATGCCGCTTTATCGGCTCGATTCTCGCGCCAGATGGCATTTGCCGCATCGACGGACTCTCGCGTCAGCTGATTGGTCTCGGCCTGGAATTTCCTGAGCACATTGAAATAAGGCTGCCTGTCGGTCGTGCTATTCGGGAGCGTCGCTTCGGCGGCAACGAATTGCTGGCAACTCCGGTTGTAGTCCTCGAGCGATTCATCGCGCACCGGCATGCTCAAAACGACGTGTCCTTTGCTGTCCTGGCACGTGAATCGCACCCGCGCGGAACGATTCGACATCGTCACCTCATAGGATTTCTTCAGCCGCTCGCACGCCTCGTTGATCTCGCGGTCAATTTTGTCGGAACTCAGGCGGTAAGTCGTGTCCCCGCATCTGAGCTGGACCGGCTGGCTTCCGTTACTCCCAGATTCACTGCTGCCGGCATTCGTATTGACGGCGCCTGTGCTTGCGTCGCGGCCGCGACCGCAGCCAGACAAGCCGCAGCCCACGAGAAACAACAGCGCGACGAGCGACGTGCCACGAATGGCTCGTTTCATACCAATTCCTCCGCACCGGCTCGCTCCTGGCGGTCTCAGCGTGCTCTATCAAGGTACGCGTGCGAAAATCCGCATTGGGCATAGTGGGCGATGTTGGAGCCAGCAAATTCGTCCGGCGGCAGAAGCGAGAGATATGTACGAACGGTATTCGCACGCCAAACCCGCTGAACGTAAGGAATTGGATGCCAGCACGCTGACGTTCGTGAGGGTCCGCAGTGGGTCAACAGCAGATATCGTCAGGGAGGTGCCGCACGCCCATAACGCCAGCGCCGAACCCGCACAAACTGCCATGCGTATTGCTTTCATTGATCTGTCCTTTCGTCTTCTGTCCCACGCCTGATCGAGCAGGGAATGCCAGCGATATCGAACTCACCAGGCTGGCGATGTCATCGCTTTGCCCAACGCCCCAGTAGCCTCACGGCAAGGATACTCATGATCACGCTGACCAGCGCAATCAGCGAGTTCAGGCAGTAGATCAGTGGTACGTGCGAGCCGCGCGACGTGGTCTCCGCCCAGGTGAACAGCGGCAGCGTCTGCGTATGTCCAAATACGAAAATGCTGCGCGGCAGCTCGGTCAGCGACAACAGGAATCCGAACATCCCGGCGGTGACGACTCCCGCCATCAATAGCGGTCGTTCAATGTCCCAGAAGCGTCGCCACGGACCGGCCCCCAGATCGGCGGCGGCCTCGAGCAGACGCACATCGAAGCGGCTGCTGACCACCAGCATTCCGATCAGGGCGAACGGAAATGCCCAGATGAAATGCACCAGCACCAGTGACCACATGCCCATCCGCAAACCGAGCAGCATCCGGTAGAAGATGAAGATATCGAGGCCGACCACGATGCCCGGCAGCACCAGAGGAACCAGGAACGCGGCCAGCAGCAGCGGGGCGCCGCGGCGCAGCCGCGGCAATATCCTGCCGACCAGCGAGGCGCTGCACATGCACAGCACGGCCACGATGAGCGCGATCTCCAGCGACCGCAACAGCGGCTCGACCCAGCGCTGATCGGCAAACAGGCCCTGGTACCATTTTATCGTGAGCGCACCTGGCAGACCGGCCAGCGGATCGGTGCTGAGCGACAGCACACCGAGCCACACCACCGGCGCATAGATACAGAATGTGATCGCTCCGGCGACCACCAGGGTAATCCGGATCGCGATGGTCGTCAGCAGCGCCTCACGCCGCGCCATGTCGTGCGACCCCGTCATACCGCTGCTGCGCGATTGCGCGCCAGCCAATAAAGAGGCAGCAGGATGGCGGTAATGGTCAGGATGATGGTTGCCAGCGCGGCCGCTCCTGAATAGTTCATCGAGGTCGATAACGACATGACCGCATCGGCCAGGTATTCTTTTTTGCCGCCGCCAAGCATGGCCGGCACGACACTGTCGCCCATGATGGGCACGAAGGTGAAGATTGTTCCCGCCACGATTCCGGGCATCGCCAGCGGAATGACGATGTGGCGCAGGGTTGCCGCCGGCGAGGCACCCAGGTCGGCGCTCGCCTGCAGCAGATCGTCATCGATCAGAAGTATCGCCATGTAAAGCGGCATGACCATGTTCGGGAAATACGGTCCTATCAAACCAAGGTAGACCGAGAAATCCGAGAACAGCAGCCATTCGATCGGGGCGTTGATCAGGTGAAGTTTCAGCAACGCGGCGTTGATCAGCCCGGTGGAACCCAGCACGGTCCTCCAGACTATGGTGCGGGCCGAAGGGTCGAGAAAGAACGGTATCGTCAGGCTCATCCAGATGAGCTGGATTAATTTTTTCGATCTGGCACGCTTGGCCAGCCAGAGTGCGAATGGGAAGCCGCTGACCAGGCATATCAGGCTGACGACGGCGGCGAGACCCATGGTGCGCAGCACCACCAGCCAGCGACCACTTTCCAGAAGCTCCCGATAGGTGGCCAGCGACATCGACCACTTGATGTGCACGCCGCGCGCCCCCAGCACCGACAGCAATACCGAGATGATCGTCGGCACCAGTACGCCAAGCGTCCAGATGGCGGCGAATGCGTACACCAGGCTGTGTTCGGACGCGAGCCAGCCGCGGACGGCGGCAATCCATCGCGTGTTCTCGAACGGTGACGACTGCAACTTGAGGCTAACTCCTGAAGCGGGCCATCGCGGACTCGTAGTACTCGAGGCTTTTGGTGTAGCCGGGATCCCAGTACAGATCCTTGACGAATTTTGTATTCATCTTGGTGACAGTCGCCTCGATGCTGGCAATCTTTGCCGCCGGCCATTGATGCTCCCTGGCGTAGGCGATGCCCAGGTCGGGGCGAGGTGTCAGGTAGCCTTCCAGCGCCGATTTCTCGGCCGCGTATGCCCCGCCCATTATCCAGTCGATGGTCTTCAGGGCCTTGTCCAGACTGCCCCGATCCTTGACCTGCGCCGGAATCATCAGGCTCTGGGCCCATTTGTCGTAGCCCTCGGTGGTGTAGGCGTGGGCGACTGCCAGCCCTTTTGCCTGCGCGGCGCGCGCGGCTGGTTCCCAGCAGGTCTCAGCGAGCACTTCACGGTTGGTCAGCAGCTGTACCTGCTCGTCGAACGATTTGTAATAGGCGCGAAATTGACCGGCCTTCTTTCGTTCAAGCAGGTAGCTGGCGACGCTGTCGCACTCGCTGCGGGTCATATTGGCAATGTCGCCGATGCTGACGATCTTGTGATATTTGAGATAGATGGCGCAGTAAGGAATGGTATACAGGCCGCCATCGAGCGCCACCCGTCCCAGGGTACGCTTGTCATCGAAGACTAATTTCCAGGAAACCTCCCCAGGTGCGTCCGGTTCTCCGAGTTCCTTCCAGAAATAGCAGAACGCATCGGCATTGAGCTGGAATGGAATGCTCCAGACCCCTTTGCCGCCGGTGGCGACCGGAGTCGCCTTGCGGATCAGCTCGGAGATACCCGGCCAGTGGCTCAGGCGGCCAGTGTCGATCGGCAGCAGCAGGTCCTGTTCCGCCAGTGGCTCGTACGCACCGGTCAGACAAGTGACGATGTCGTAACGCTCACCGGCGTCATTCGCGATCATCTCATGCAGAAATACGCCGACATCATCCCCGATCGGCGTCCACTCGACTTTCAGGCCCGTGTCCTTCTCGAATTCGCTCCAGCTGAACGGCGCGCCATTGGATATGCCGAGGATTCGAACGACGTTATCCGCGGCCGGCGCCGCTTTCGCAGCGCGCGCCCTGCGCGGATGGAGAGTCATGCCCGCGGCGGCCGCGGCCAGGGCTGCCGATGCATTCGACAGGAATCTGCGGCGACTGAACGGGGGCTGCGACATAGATAATCCATATGATCATGCTGGACGAACATATCCTGTGTCCACCATCGGCGATCACATGGGCGCGTACCGGCGTTACCTTGCCATGGCTTGGTGCACGCCGCCGAACGCGCGCACAAGTAATGGACATCGGGGTGCAGGATTGTTGGCAATCGCGTGCGGCGAATTCGCGACCGCGATCGCCAAATCAGGGCAAGCGTTGCGTGTCGCAGCAATGGAAATGTGGACAATACGTCGACGAAGCTCCATCGTAGATGGTCCTTAGCAAGAGGAGCCGATGATCTATCGGGCACGCAAACAGCAGTTGAGCTACGGTCGGCCGATCGGGATTATCACGCTCGAGGAAAATATCCCGTGCCCGCCAGGCACACCGGGTAACCCCACTACGTTTTCGCATCCGGTGTGCTATGAAGTCGTGCGCGGCATAAGCACTGCCGGCCTTGCCGATCCGGATAATCCCGCCGGCCTGCAGGCGTTCATGGCCGCCGGCCGGGCGCTGGTCGACAAGGGGGTGTGCGCGATCGCAGGCAACTGCGGGCTGATGATCGTGCACCAGCAGCAGCTGGCGGGCGCGCTTGCAGTTCCGGTTTTCCTCTCCAGTCTTCTGCAGTTGCCATTCATTGCGCGGATGCTCGGAGCCGACGCCACGGTCGGCATCGTTGCTTCGAGCCGCGAAGGTCTGAAAGCCGGTCATGTGCGCATGGCCGCAGCTGGCGCCAATATTGCAACCGCTATAGCCACGATGGACGGTAAAAAACACTTCCGCGCCGCGGTGGGGGATCAAGGCGGCGAGCTGGATTTCGAGCAGGTTGAAGCGGAAGTGGTCGAGGTCGCGCAGTCACTGGTGGATCGAAACCATACGGTCAGGGCGATCCTGTTCGAGTGCGTGGACCTGCCGCCCTATGCCAGCGCGGTGCAACAGGCCGTGGGACTTCCGGTATTCGACGTGACCACACTGGTCAGCCACGTCTATTCAGCGTTGGTGCGCAGGCCGTTCATCGGGGTCTATTGACGCTATGGCGGCGATCCTGGAAGCCACTGACCTGGTCCACACCTACGGTACGGTGAATGCGCTCGACCATGTGTCATTGAGCGTCGAACCGGGGGAATTCCTCACCATTCTCGGGCCCAGCGGCTCCGGCAAGACGACCCTGCTGCGCGTCATCGGCGGCTTCGAGACGCCGCGCGCCGCCAGGGCGTTGCGCATTGCCGGCATCGACGTGCGCGGTCTGCCGCCCAACCACCGCCCGGTGGCAACGGTGTTCCAGCACTACGCGTTATTTCCGCATCTGAGTGTCGCAGACAACGTCGAGTACGGACTGAAGGTGCGAAACATCAGCAGCGACGCGCGGAGGCGCAAGGCGATGGAGGTGCTGCGGCTGGTTCGTCTGGCCGACAAATACGGCCGGCGCATCCAGCAGCTCAGCGGCGGGGAGAAGCAGCGCGTCGCGCTGGCCCGCGCCCTGGCCACGGAACCCTCGCTGCTGCTGCTCGATGAACCCATGGCCGCGCTGGATGAGAAGCTGCGGCGCGAGATGCAAGCCGAGATCCGCGCCCTGCAGCGTGCGCTCGGCACCACGTTCCTGCAGGTGACGCACAGTCAGGAGGAAGCCCTCAGCATGAGCGATCGGATCGCGGTGATGAATGCCGGTCGGATCGAACAGCTGGGCACGCCGGCCGATATTTTTGAACGCCCGGCAAGCCGCTTTGTCGCCCAGTTCATGGGCATGCTCAATGTGTGGGATGGCAGAATCGGAGCCATCGATGGCCAGCTGGTGCGGCTCGATCACGCGCAGCGCTCATTGTGGGGCTGCTGGACCGGCACCGAGGCGCCCGCTGTCGGCCGACCGGGCTTTCTGGCGGTGCATCCGCAGAAGCTGCGGCTGCTCGATGCGGCACCGGAGTCGGCGCCGTACGGGCAAAATGATGTGACCGGAAAAATCCGTTCTGCCACCTACAAAGGGGCGGAGACCGAGTTCGTAATCGAGACCGACATTGGCCCGTTCGTTGCAGCACTCGCGCAAAGCAGCGCCACCAGTGGTAGCTTGCGCACGCTGGCCTGGCTCCCGCAGGATTGCGCGGTTGGACCGGCCCTGGAGTAAACGTGGCACGTTCGGCGAAGAAAAGACCGCGCATCAACGGTAACGACACTGCGGCTGCGAAGCGCCACGCGGCCGCCTTGTCGCCCGAATCGCGCATCTACCAAAGGATCCATTCGGCGATCGCCGAACGCCGGCTGTCGCCGGGAGCCAGGCTGGTCGAGGACCAGCTGGCAGATGCGTTCGGCGTCAGTCGGATGCGCATCCGATCGGTACTGCATTCGCTGTCGCGCGACAAGGTGGTCACGCTGCAGCGCAATCGCGGTGCGGTTGTGGCCTATCCGACGGTGAAGGAAGCGAAGGAAGTTTTCGCCGCCCGTCGTCTGATCGAAGTGGCCCTGGCGCGCGACATCGTGCGCACCGCCGACGCCAAAGCCGTGAAGCGCCTGAAGGCGCACATCAGGAAGGAACGGCAGGGCGAACAAAGCCACGATCGCGCGCTCGAACTGAAGGCATCGCACGATTTTCACACGCTGTTGGCGGAGATCGTGGGTAATCGCGTGGTGCTCGAGTTCCTGCGCGAACTGATGGCGCGCTCGTCATTGATCACCGCCATCTACGAGCGGCCGGACGTGAGCAGCTGCTCGCATCTGGCGCATGCGCACCTGATCAAGTACATCGAACGCCGCGATGCCGACGGGCTCGCGGCCGCGATGCTGCGGCATCTGAACCAGATCGAGGGCGACCTGGTGCTGTTCGAGCGCAAGCAATCCATCACCGACATAAGGGCGGTTTTCGCCGACATGCCTGCGCGCTGAATTGTCGACAATTCGCTAGAAAGATTGTCAACAATTCCAGACGATGTGTGCGTTCGCTGTGCGTTCGCTGTGCATTGCGCAGCCTGCGTGCACCGGGCTGTAGCGTCGGCGCAGCGATTGCAGCGCGACACCACGCGCGGGCGGCTGCGCGGCTGCCGGGCTGGGAATGTGCTGCCACAGCCGCCGCGCGCGGCGCTGAATTCTCATCAATCCGCTGACTTAGCCGCTGCACGCTGCTCCGAGCGACGGGGTGGACGGCGGCTCAATTGCAGCCAGAGCCATGACGCGCCGGCCGCCGCGTTGCTCTTGGCACAGAAACTGCTTGCTTGATCGATACGCGTCGTCCGTGCGCGACCGCCCGTGGGGAGAGCTGGGGTCTAATGCAACACATATGGATTGGCGGCCTGCTGGCGGCACTGACGCTCGCCGCTCCGATTGCGAGCGCCGACACCGGCTCGACGGAGGCATCGGACGAACGCGACACCTTGCAGGAGATTCGTGTCACCGCGCAGAAGGTCGAACAGGACATCGAGAAGGTGCCACTGAGCGTTTCGGTGATCAGTGGAACTGAACTCAACGACCAGCATATCCTGAACTATCAGGATATTACGCGCGAAGTGCCTGGACTTGCATTCAATGCCGGCAACACCGTGTCGGGCGGCACGGTCGGTCCCGGGACGTCGAACATCGTCATTCGCGGCGTCAGTTCGGCGTCCGGATCTGCGACCGTCGGACTGTACATCGACGATGTCTCGATCACCGAGAGCAATCTGTACGACGGCGCTGCCGAACCAAAATTCGTGGATTTCGATCGGGTCGAAGTGCTGCGTGGGCCGCAGGGCACGGTGTTCGGTGCAAGCTCGATGGGCGGTACCATCCGCTTCATCAGCAAGCAGCCGGTGGACAATCAGTTCAGCGCCGATGCCGGTAGCGACCTTTCAGGCACGGTGCACGGCGGGGTGAACTACGCCGAGACGGTCGACCTCAATGTACCCATCATTAACGACCTGTTGGCAGCGCGCGTGTCCGGCCAGGCCGGCAGCAACAGCGGCTACATCAACCACTACGATCTGGCCGGGAATCTGGCAAATTCGGGCACCAACACCGAACGCTGGGGCGTGGTGCACAGCAGCCTGAAATACACGCCGAATGCCGACCTGTCGATTACCGCCGCGGTATTCGCGCAGACCGATCATACCGGCGATACGCCGGTGTTCTACCCACAGCTGGGCAACTACAATCAAAACAAGCAGGTCAGGGAGCCAAGCAACGACACCATGGCGGTGCCGAGCCTGACCATCGACCAGCACTTCGATAACTTCGATCTGACGGCGATTACCGGATTCTTCTATCGCGACTTCAGCTTCACCTCTGACGGCACCTACTTCAACGACACTACGCTGGCCGAATTCGTGCTTGACCCGGCCTATCCGGCGCAGGCTGCCGCAGACGATGCCCTGATCGGCAACCTGCCCTCCTATGTGGATCGCGAGAATCGCACCCACCAGGTATCGCAGGAAATCCGCGCCAGCTCACAGAGCGCAACATTGTTCGGCAATGCGCTGACCTGGATCGGTGGGCTGTATTTCGAAAGCCAGAGGCAGAACCGGCGCGATTATCAGACCTCGCCGGGCCTGCAGGCGGATTTCATGGAGATCTACGGATTCAGTATCAATGACCCGAGATCCGTGATCGCGCCTTCCAATTTTGCGCCCAATGACAATGTGAGCTACGCGAACGACCTGATCTACTTCGACAATCAGCATTTCACCCAGAACCAGTACGCCGCTTTCGGACAGGTCGAATACTCGATCGTTCCGAACCTCAAGGCCGCGGTCGGGCTGCGCTATCTGTATGCCACGCTCGATTACGGGCGCGACTCCGGCGGCTTTTTCACCGGCGGGACGACTCTGAATCCATTCTTTGTGTCCAATCATACGACCGCCTCGACGCCCAAGGCATCGCTGACCTACGATGTCACCGTAGACAACAGTGTTTACGTCTCGGCCAGCAAGGGATTCCGGCTGGGTGGTCCGACCGGGCCGGTCACCTCGGCCCTGTGCACTTCGGAATTGCAGGATTCCTTTGGAATCGCCACACCGCCGGACTCCTATACACCGGATAAGTTATGGAGCTATGAGCTCGGCTCCAAAAACCGTCTGTTCGACAACCGATTGTCGATCAATGCCTCCGCGTTCTTCGTCAAATGGACCAACATCCAGCAGTCGATCAATCTGCCGATCTGCGGCGCGTCCATCACGCTGAATGTGGGCGCGGCCGAGACCTACGGCGGCGAGGTCGAGCTGCGCGCGAAACTGGTCGGCGGCCTGAATGCGACGCTGGTGGGCGGTGTCACCCATGCGTACATCACCTCAAGTCCCAATGGCGGCGTGGCGGGCGTCGGACAGTGGCTATTGAATGTTCCGCAATGGAGCGCGACCCCCGCGTTTGAATATGACTGGCCGATCGGCCCGACGCGTTCCGCGTTCGCCCGCGCGGACTACGATCTGGTGGGTGAATCGCATGGCTCGTTCAGCCTCACCGATCCGGCGTATGATCAGCCCAGCTACGGGGTGCTCAACGGCAGCGTCGGAATCAACAGCGGCAACCTGATGGTAAGTCTCTACATCAAGAACCTGCTCGACAGTGCCAAGATCATCACCCGACCCTCGATCAATTTCGTCGAGGAAGGCTACACACTGCGACCGCTGACCGCCGGTGTCTATGCGACCATGAAGTTCTAGGAGCATTCGGCCCCATGCCGACCGTAGTAGCGCTCGTCGCTGTGAGTTGGCTGCTAGGGGCGTTCGCGACCGCCGCGGCCGCGGAAAAGGTCATCCTGGTCTCCCCGCTGCCCTTCGGGGTGGACGTATATCTGAACATGACGCGGCAGGGAACACTGGCGGGTGCGCGCAGCGTGGGCGCCGCGGTCGCGATCTTTGAAAGCAGCGATCCCGAGACCCGCAGCGAGAACATCCGCGCAGCCCTGAACTACGGAGCCACGATCATCGTCGCGCCAGGGCCTGAATTCGTCGATATCGTCCCGGATTTTGCCGAAGACAATCCGCGGGTGAAATTCCTGATGCTCGAGGATTGCACCGCGAAATTGTCGAGAAATACGTATTGTGTGCTGCTGCGCACCTATGAGGCGGGTTTCCTCGCGGGCGTGGAAGCCGGACTGAGCTCGGTATCGGGCAAGGTCGGTGCCATTGCCCCGGTCGACTATCCGGAAGCCCACCGCTTCACCGATACCTTCGCCGACGGCGCGCGCTATGCGCGCCCCGGCATCGAGGTGCATCCGGTACTGTGGATCGGCGGGGATAACCCGTGGTCCGATCCGCTGCGGGCGCAGAGTCAGGCCGCGGTGATGCTCGGCGACGGCGTCGACCGTATCCTGGCTACGGTCGCCGCGGGAAATGGCGGCATCTACAAGATGGTATCCGGCAGCCCGGGCGCCCTGGCCACCGGACTCGACGTCAATGAGTGTCCGGATGCACCGGGCCACATCCTCGACAGTGCCGTCAGGCACGTCGATCAGGTAATGATCCGGGCCATTGAAGGCATCGTCCGCGGCACGCAGCCCAACACCGTGTCGTACGGACTGAAGGAAGGCGCGGTCAATCTGACCGGCCTGGAACCCGGGGCCGCCGACAGCAAATGCGTCGTCGCCAGCGATCCGGCGGTGCTGAAGCGGCTGGCGCAGGTGCGAGACCAGATCATCGCCGGTCAGATCGTCGTCGCCGATCCGGCCGGCGTCATTCATTAGGCGCCGCATCCGGCGCGGCCCGCACGCATGGCATTTCTGGAGATGATCGACATCGTGAAGCGCTACCCGGGCGTGCTCGCGAACGATCATGTGGATCTGGAAGTCAGCAAGGGTGAAATTCACGCCGTGATGGGTGAGAACGGCGCCGGTAAATCGACCTTGATGGCGATTCTCTATGGCCTGCAATCGCCGGACGAAGGCTATATCCGGATTGACTGGAAGACGGTTTTTTTCCGTTCGCCCATCGATGCGATCGAGCATGGCATCGGCATGGTGCACCAATCGTTCAAGTTGTTCGAGTCGCTCAGCGTATGGGAAAACGTGGTCTACGGGCGCGAACCCCGGCGCGGCCCGTTCATCGACGCTGCCGCGTCGCGGCGCCAGGTGGCGGCGCTGGCAGAACGTCACGGCCTGCCGATCGACCCGATGGCGCGGGTGGGAAGCTTACCGGTCGGCGTGCGGCAGCGACTTGAGATCCTCAAGGCACTCTACCGCCAGGTGCGGGTGCTGATCCTGGACGAACCGACGGCAGTGCTGACACCGGGAGAGGTAGCCGGGCTATTCAGGGTGTTGCGTACGCTGGCAGCCGGTGGCTGCACGATCCTGCTGGTGACGCACAAACTGAATGAAGTCATGGCGGTCAGCGATCGGATTACCGTATTGAGGGACGGGCGGGTGACCGAGCGTCTGCTCACCGCGCAAACCAATGCGGCGCAAATCGTGCGGGCGATGACCGGCCGCAACGTGTTGCTCGATGTCGCTTCTGCGAATCCACACCCCGGCGCCGTCAGACTCGAACTGAAGCGGCTGGTGGTCGGCGGCCTGGGCCGACGCGCGGTCAACGATGTGTCATTCACGCTGCGGGGCGGGGAAGTACTTGGTATCGCGGGGGTCGCGGGTAACGGCCAGTCGGAGCTGGTCGAGGCAATCATGGGAATGCGGCCCTGCGCCGGCGGAAATATCGTGCTTAATGGCCACGACATTACGCTGCGCTCGATCGCACAGCGGCGCGCCGCAGGGGTCAGCTACATCGCGGAGGATCGCATCCGCACGGCAAGCGCCGCGGCCGCCAGCGCCACCGACAACCTCGCGTTTGGGTTTCATCGCCGGCCGCCCATCGCGGTCAGAGGGCTGCTGCGCATCAGTGAGATGCGCGCCTGGGCGCGCACCCTGATCAGGAAATTCGAAATCAAGATCGCCAGCGAAATGACGCCGGTAGGAACGTTATCGGGCGGTAATCTGCAAAAAATCGTTATCGCGCGCGAACTGGCGCATGACGCTCCGGTGCTGATCGCCGAGCAGCCGACGCGCGGGGTCGACGTCGGTGCAATCGAGTTCATTCATTCCGAGCTGATGCGGGAGCGCGACCGCGGTCATGCCATCCTGCTGGTGTCGGCCGAATTGTCGGAGATCCTGGCGCTCGCTGACCGCATCCTGGTGATGTACGAGGGTCGCGTCATTGCAGCGCTCGATCGCGCCGAGGCCAATGAATCCATTCTTGGCCTGTACATGGCCGGTGGCGAGCAGCAAGCCTCATGAGTCTGACCACCGAAGTCGCGCTGACGCATATCTCCCGCCGCGCAAGTTCCCTGCTGCCGTTGTTGTCCGCCGTGATCGTCGGCTTCACCGTCTGCGGCCTGATCGCCAAGGCGGTGGGCTTGAGTCCACTGCTGATGCTGACCGAGCTGATCAAAGGCGCAGTGCAAGGCCCGCAATTGTTCGAGACCATTGCGCGCGCGGTGCCGCTGACCGGCATGGCGTTGGCCGCCGCCATCCCGCTGCGCGCCGGCATCGTCAATCTGGGGGCCGATGGGCAGATGGTGCTGGGCGGCTGCGCGGCTGCCATCATCGCGCTCTATCTGCCTGCCCCCGATATCGTGCGGCTGCTGGTGGCACTGCTGATCGGGGCCGGGATCGGGGGCGCCTATGCCGCACTGGCGGCCGCGGGAGAGATCCTCGCCAACGTACCACTGCTGCTGTCGACCTGGCTGCTGAGCTATCCGGCTAGGGGATTGTGCGGCTGGCTGGTGCGCTCGCCGCTGCGCGATCCGATTACAGCGTGGCCGTCCACCCACCGGATCTCCGCTGGCGTGCGCCTGGCAAATCTGATCCCCGGCACGCCGATCAACCAGGGATTTCTGCTGGTGGCCCTGGCGGCGGTGCTGATCGTGTTTCTCGACCGCCGAAGTTCGGTCGGCTACGAGTTGCGCCTGCGCGGCCTGAATGAACGATTTGCGCGCTATGGCGGCGTGGCATTGAGCCGGCAAACCACGTGGTTGATGTTCGTCAGCGGCGCCATGGCCGGCCTGGTCGGTGCCATCATGATCCTGGGCTCGCAGTTCCGCTTCACCGACGGTGCATTGACCGCGCCTCAATACACCTGGTCGGGTGTGCTGGCCGCGCTGCTCGCGGGCGGCGAGCCGTTGGGTACGGTGGTCGCGGCGGTGCTGTTCGCCGCCCTGCAAACCGGTGGCTTCGCCATGGAGCGCTCGGTCGAGATACCGCGCGTGCTGACCATGGTGCTGGAATCGATCATCATTCTGTTCCTGTCGATGCGCGGCGCGATCTGGAGACGCGGACGATGACCGGGTCGTTTCTCAACGCCGCATTCTTCGATCAGGCGGTGCTCGGCATTACACCCGTGCTGCTGGCGGCGCTCGCGGGGACACTGTCCGAACGGGTGGGCCTGTTCAATATCGCGCTCGAGGGGCAGATGCTGGTGGGCGCGTTCGCGGCGGTCGCCGGCAGTCACTTCGGCGGCAGCCTTGCGAGCGGCGTCTTTGCGGCGGTGCTGGCCAGCACGCTGTTTTCGGCGCTGCTTGCCTTTGGAAGTGCCATCCTGCGCGGCAATGACATCGTCATCGGTATCAGCCTGAATCTGCTCGCCGCGGGATTGACGTCGTTCCTGTTGCGCTCGCTGTTCGGAGTCAGCGGTACCTTCAGCGATTCGACCATGGCCGCATTGCCACGGCTGCGTATCCCGCTACTGGCGCAGCTGCCGGTTCTGGGGCGGGCGCTCGGACAACAGAACGCGCTGGTTTATCTGTCATGGGTTCTGGTTATCGTTGTGGCAATATTTCTTGCGCGCACGCCGTGGGGACTGCGCATACGCGGTATCGGTGAACAATTCGACGCCGCGGTGACGCTTGGCGCCAAGGCCACACGCTACCGCATCCTCGTCACGCTGGCCGGCGGCGCCCTGTGCGGCCTCGCCGGCCTGCAGCTGTCGCTCGGCAGCCTGACGTTGTTCAGCGAGAACATGACTGCCGGGCGCGGCTGGATTGCCGTTGCGGCCGTCATGCTGGGTCGGGCGCGGCCGCTCGCAGTAGCGGCCGCCTGTATCCTGTTCGGCATGTCGGACGCGCTCGGGCTGCGCCTGCAGGGCGAGGGCCTGCCCAACCAGATCACCGACTCCGCGCCATATGTCGTGACGCTGCTGGCGCTGGTCATCGCCGGACTGCGCGAGCGCATCGATGCCGCACGAGTGGTGATATGAGCTACACCCCTGGAGGACCTGGAGATGAATCAACCCACATCTGCGATGGATGATCGCAGCGACTTCCATGCCGTGCCGCTGATCGATTTCGGTGCCATGCTGCGTGGCAGCTCGCAATCGAAAGCACGCGTCGCGGCTGACATCAGGAACGCGTGCACCAATGTCGGTTTTTTCTACATCGCCAATCACGGCGTGCCGCTGGATCTGATTTCGGCGATGTTCGCCCAGATCGAGCGGCTGTTTGCCATGCCGCTCGAAGACAAGATGAGGCTGCACGTCAAAAAATCATCGCATCTGCTGGGCTACGTCGGCCTGCGGGACGAGAATGCCAATCCACTGGTCGGCAAGGGAGATCTGCACGAGGCCTTCGATTTCGTGGCTGAGGACGCGCGCTCGGGCGCCGGGTTGCTGGAGGGCGATCCGCGCAAGGTGGGGAACCAATGGCCGGCCAATCTGCCTGGCTTTCGCGAGGTGATGACCCGGTACAGTGTCGAGATCAGGCTGCTTGCCAGACGGCTATTCAGCGCCTTCGCGCTGGCGCTTGATTTGCCGGAAGTCTATTTCGCGTCCATGTCCGACAAGCCGATGGCATTGATCAGGATGCTCTATTATCCAAGCCAATCCGGTCCGTTCGACGAAACGCAGCTGGGCACCGGCGCGCACACCGATCACGAGTGTTTCACGGTCCTGTGCCAGGACGACGTGCAGGCGCTGCAGGTCAAGAATCGCCACGGCGAATGGATCGATGCGCCGCGCATCGCGGGCACGTTCGTGGTCAATATCGGCGATCTGATGGCGCGCTGGACCAATGGGATGTTTGCATCCACGCCGCATCGGGTGGCGAATCTATCCGGTCGAACGCGCTACTCCCTGCCCACCTTTTTCGCCGCCAACGCCGATGCGGTCATCGAGGCGCTGCCAACCTGCGTGAGCCCCGCAAATCCGGCGAAGTATCCGCCGGTCATCGCCGGCGAATATTCATCGACACTCATCTACCATCATCTGAACGCGCACAAAGAACCCCACCCGCTGAAGAATCAGCCGCGATGACCGATCTGCCCACCAACGTTCATCGGCTGGAAACCATTGTCGAACAGGGGATGTGCATCGGCTGCGGCCTGTGTCAGAGCATCGCCGGCCCGGCCAATGTCCGCATGACGATGAATGCGGAGGGCGGCGAGCGCCCGGCCGTCATCGGCACGGTGTCCGAGCCGGCATTGCGCCTGATCAATGCGGTCTGTCCCGGCCTGCATGTCGAGGGCTATGTCCACGAAACATCGATCGAGGCCGGCGAGGACCCGCCCGAAGTGCATCCGATCTGGGGGCCGACGCGCTGGATGGGTACCGGACATGCCGGCGACCCGCAGGTGCGCTTCCATGCATCGTCGGGCGGCGCGCTGTCGGCGCTCGCGCTGTACCTGCTCAAGACCAGGGAAGTCGATTTCATTCTGCATGTCGCGGCCTCGAAACAGCAACCGACCCGCACCGTGCGGCATCTGAGCTTCGATGCGGCGCAGGTGATCGAGGCGTCGGGTTCGCGCTACGGGCCGGCGGCGCCATTGATCGATTTCAGGTCGGTGCTCGACCGCGGCCAGCCTTTCGCCTTCATCGGCAAGGCCTGCGACATCTCGGCGATCCGCAACTACGCCACGCTCGATCCGCGCGTCGATCAGTTGCTCCGATATACCTTGAATTTCTATTGCGGCGGCGTGTCCGAATTCGGCAAGACCATGGACTATGTTCGCAAGATCGGCTTGACCGAGAGCGACGTGTCGCACCTGCGTTACCGCGGCGATGGTTGTCCTGGCCCGATGATCATCAAGTCGCATGCCGGGGCAGTTCACAGCTTCAGCTATAACGAGATGTGGGAGGACGAAAACCGCTGGCAGCTGCAATTTCGCTGCAAGATCTGCCCGGACTCGCTCGGCGATCTGGCCGATGTGACCGTGGCGGATGTGTGGCCCGGTGGCAAACCGGATACGGAAGGGTTGGGTTTCAACGGCTTCATCGCGCGCACCAGGCGCGGTGAGCGCCTGCTAATGGCTGCGATCCGGGACGGCGCCATCACCATCACCGAGGATCTCGACTATGCAGGCCTTGCGCTTGCCCAGGGTTCGCACATGCTGAAGAAGCAGTCACTGACCTCGCGCCTCGCCGCGATGCGCGATGCAGGCCTGATCGAGCCGAGGTTCGTCAATCTGCGGCTGACTGAGGCCGCCGCCATGCTGGATGAGGCAACGCGCGTCGCCAACTACCGGGGCATGAAGGACCGGCTGCAACGGGGCGACAATGTTGAACCGCTGCCGGTAGCGCCGGTTTAGCGCCGTCAGGCCGCTTTGCTGCGCAGCGCCTGTTCGATCTGTTGCTGAATTTTGTGCACGATTGCCTTCGGGTCGTCCGACGAGCGGATCGGACGCCCGACCACCAGATAGTCGGCTCCAGCCCCGATGGCTTCAAACGGGGTCATCGATCTCTTGTGATCATCGCTGCTGCCGCCGGAGAGCCGGATTCCGGGTGTCACGATCAACAGCTTGGGAAACTCGCGCCGCAGCCTGCTCACCGAAGTTCCCGATGCAATGACGCCATCGCAGCCGGAGTCGATTACGCGCCTTGCGCGGTTGACGACCCGGTCGTCGATTGAAGGCTTGTCCGCTCCCGGATCGATGTTCAGATGCTCGAGCAGATCGGAACCGTCCCAGCTGGACAGATAGGTCACCTGCAGAAATTTTGGCAATGAGCGCTGACCGCGCCCGGCGATCGCGGCGCGCGCGGTGGCGGCGTTGCCCTGCAGCGTGAACAACTCGACGCCATCGATGGCGCTGTTTCGCACCGCCTCCTCAACCGTGCGCGGCGTATCGTCGATCTTCAGGTCCAGGAAAACCTTTTTCCCCTGCTCGACGATGCGCTTGACGATCGTCAGCCCTCCGGCCATGAACAGCTGCAGGCCGACCTTGTAAAAGCTGACGTCGTTGCCCAGGTCGCTGACCAGCCGCAGCGCCTCAGCATGGCTGTCCACATCCAGCGCCACGATCAGGCGCTGTTGCGGTGCGATATCGGTGCGCATATCCGTCTCCATCCAGCTCCCGGCGGCCGGTGCCGCCGCGCCGCCTCATTCTAGCATTTGCGCCCGCGCGCTGCCCATGTCCCGCGACCCCTAGGTCCGCTCGGCCGGGTCGAACAGGCGTTGATATTCCAGAATCGCATAGCGATCGGTCATGCCGGCAATGTAGTCGGCAACAATGCGGGCGCGGCCGCCGACGCCGTCGCGCTGCTCGGCGCGCAGCGCCGTGTCGCGATGTTCCGCCGGCATGAGCCTGATCTCGTCCATGAAGGCGGTGAACAGCGCGCTCACGACGCGCTTGGCCTTGGTCGTCATGCGCAGCACACGCTGGTGCCGGTAGACCTCGTCGCGCAGAAACTGCTTGAGTTGCAGATGCTGGGCGCGCATGCCCTCGCTCATGCCCATCAGCGGCTCGGCGTGCGATCGCACGGCATCGATGTCCTGCGGCTGCGCGGCACCAAGCCGCGCCAGACTCGACTCGATCACGTCGATCACGATTTCGTTGATCATGCGCCGCACCGTCTCGTGCACCCGGCGCCGGCCCGTAAGGTCCGGGTACAGCCGCATCACCTCGACGAACTGGCGCTGCACCAGCGGCAGCTGGGCGACTTCCTCCAGTGTGATCAGTCCGGCGCGGATGCCGTCGTCGACATCATGATTGTTGTAGGCGATCTCGTCGGCGAGATTCGCCAGTTGCGCCTCCAGCCCGGGTTGCCGCCGCTGCACAAAGCGTTCGCCCACATCGCCGAGTTCGCGTGCCTTGGACACGGAGCAGTGCTTGAGGATGCCTTCGCGACATTCGAAAGTCAGATTCAGACCGGGGAACAGTGCATAACGCTCCTCGAGCTCATCCACCGTGCGCAATGACTGCAGGTTGTGCTCGAAACCGCCGTAGTCGCGCATGCATTCGTTGAGGGCGTCCTGACCCGCGTGACCGAAGGGCGTGTGGCCCAGATCATGGGCCAGCGTGATGGCTTCGGTGAGAGTTTCGTTCAGCGCCAGCGCGCGGGCGATGGAGCGGCCGATCTGTGCCACCTCGATCGAGTGGGTCACCCGGGTGCGGAACAGGTCGCCCTCGTGGTTGACGAACACCTGGGTCTTGTAGGCCAGCCGACGAAAGGCATTGGAATGGATGATGCGATCGCGGTCGCGCTGGAATTCGCTGCGGTACTGCGGCGGCGGCTCGGCGTAGCGTCGACCGCGGCTGCGCGCGTCATCCGCGGCGTAGACCGCCAGGCCGGCATTGCTCATCCGAAATGCGCCGCCAGCGTGTCGCGCAGTGCGGCATCGGGATAGTCGCTGGTCACGATCGCTTTGCCCAGCCCGGCGAGCAGCACCAGCCGCACGCGACCGCCGTGGACTTTCTTATCCACGCGCATGAAGTCAAATGCACGCGCCGCACCGATGCGCGGTGCGTCCACCGGCAGGCCGGCACGTTGCAGCAACGCACGCAGCCGCGCCACCACCGATGGATCCAGATTGCCCAGTCGCTGGGACATCTCCGCCGCCATCAGCATGCCGGTGCCGACGGCCTCGCCGTGCTGCCAATCCACGTAACCGGTTGCTGATTCGATGGCATGGCCGAAGGTATGGCCGAGGTTCAGCAGCGCGCGTTCGCCCTGTTCGCGTTCGTCGCGGGCGACGATCTGGGCCTTGATCTGGCAGGAGCGATAGATGGCGTAACTCAGAACATCGGATGAGCGGGCCAGCAGCGCATCGATGTTGGCCTCGATCCAGTCGAAGAATTCCGGATCGCAGATCAGGCCGTACTTGATGACCTCGGCCAGTCCGGCGCGCAGTTCGCGGTCCGGCAGTGTCTGCAGCAGGTCGGTGTCGGCGATCACCGCGCGCGGCTGATGAAAGGCGCCGATCATGTTCTTGCCGCCCGGGTGATTGACCGCGGTCTTGCCGCCCACGGAGGAATCCACGTACGCCAGCAGCGTGGTCGGAATCTGTATCAGATCGACGCCGCGCTGATAGCAGGCGGCGACGAAGCCCGCCAGATCGCCAATCACGCCGCCTCCCAGCGCCAGCACGACCGCGTCGCGGCCCACGCGATTGGCGATCATCACGTCGAATACGCGGCTTGCGGTGCCCAGGGTCTTGTGCTGCTCGCCATCCGGCAGGATCACCTCCACTACGCGCTGCCCCGGCAACGCCAGCTTGAGCGTCTCGGCGTACAGCGGCGCGACCACCGAGTTGCTGACCAGCACCGCATCGCGGCCTGACAGGTGCGTCGCCAGCAGCTCGCGCGAACGCAGCAGCCCGGGGCCGATCAGGATCGGGTACGAGCGTTCGCCCAGACTGACTGTCAATGTATGCATATGATCGCGATCACCGCGGCGGATCGGTTGCGCGCCGCGCCGTTCAGGGTCGCAAGTATAGCGCCGCCGGCCTGCGGCCGAGCGCGCGCCCATGAGATCAGTATTCGGTGGCAATCGCCCTGAGCTATCAGGTTATAGAGCGGATTTTTGATAATCAAAAATCCGCTCTATAACCTGATAGCTCGTGGTGGTTATGGCCGAATGCCGATCAGCCATTCGCGCTCGCCGCCGGCCGCCGCAGAGCCGCTTTGTATTCCTGAACGATGTGTTCGGCGACCGAGCGCACCCGCCGCCGGTCGGTCGACGTGTTCAGATCGGCAATCTCGCGATACAGCGGCTCGCGCGCACGCATCAACTCCTCGAGCCGGGCCTTCGGATCGGCGCCGTGCAGCAGTGGCCGATGACGCGTGCGCCCGGCCCGCTCGACCTGCTGCTCGATCGAGGTCTCGAGATAGACCACCCAGCCGCGGCTGGCGAGTTCGCGCCGGTTATCGGGATCCAGGATCGCGCCGCCGCCGGTGGCGAGCACGACGCGCGGGCGAGCGGTGAGCTCGGCGATGATCTCGCGCTCGCGGCGGCGGAAACCGGCCTCCCCCTCGCGCTCGAAGATCAATGGAATGTCAGCGCCGCTGCGCTGCTCAATCTCGTGATCGCTATCGTAAAACGGATAGTCGAGCAGCCGCGCCAGGCATTTGGCCACCGCGGTCTTGCCCGAGCCCATCGGGCCGATGAGAAAGATACTGTGCTTGCCGAGCATGCCATGCTTCGCGGGTCGAGCACGGCATCATATAGGGCCCGCCGGTAGTGGTCACGCGCCGCGGTCTTAAGGTTACTGCCAGCAGACGGCCGAGGTATCGGCGCCGCCCCCGCCGATGTTGGCGGAGGAGAACTGCTTGCCGGTGCTGTCGACGCTGAAGTACTGGCACTGGGTATCCTTGGCCTGGCTGGTACCGGCGATCGCCGTCGCCGACACGGTGTAGGTCGGCGGATTAGGCGGAACCCCTGCTACCACGGTTACATTGGCAGTGTAGTAGCCGCTGCCAACCGTCATCGGAAACGCTACCGCGGTGGCCGAGTACCCGAGGTTCGCCGGCAGGATGGTGTAGCTACTCTGAAGGCTCAGGTAGCGTTCTTCGCGACCGGCAATATCCAGCACCGCGGTACGTGCATCAACCCGCCGGGAATGCTGCACCTGTTTGGCGTACATGGGCACGGCGATCGCAACCAGGATGGCTCCGATCGCCAACGCGATCATAAGCTCGATCAGGCTGAAGCCCGATGATGGCGCGGCCGTGCATGAGATATGTCTGGGTTTCATGGGTAATCGCCTTTTGACGTCTCAACGTTTCTCAGCCCAGGTCACTCGACTGCTGCGCGGGTTTGGTCCATTGAAGGGCGTCGCTGCACCAGCGCCGCCTGGCGGCGTGCTGCCGCTGCTGCTGCCGCTGCTGCCGCCGCTGCTCGTGCCGCCACTGCTGCCGGGTGCGCTGGTCTGCATTACCAGGAAGCTATGTCCGCCTGCGAGCACTACCGAGGTACTGCCGGTGCCGTTGGTGTTTTCCGCGCCGACTACCTGGTTGTTATAGGTGACGAAGCTGTTGACGCTGTCACCGAAGGTGGAGTTGGCGAAGGTACCGCCATTGCTCGGCGATATGCCATAGGTCCAGCCCGTGGTGGTAGTCGCCACGCACTGAAACGGGCTGTTGGTCGGCGGAATCGTGGAGTTCACCAGGAACACGCCGAGTTGCAGCGTCGGGTTGAAGATCACCTGCTCTGACGCACTGGGTAGCGGCAGCACCCAGCCGAACTGGTTATTGGTGCTGCTGGTACAGGTGGTAGAGCCGCTCCAGCACACCGGGTTGCTGCTGATGGTCCGGAACTGGTTGCCGCCGGCCGAAGTGACGGTTGACAGTACCGCCTGCGCCGACAGACTCGCCAAGGTCACGGACTGCGGTGCGGGAAGGCTCGCGACCTGCTGCTGCGATTTCGAATTCCAGCTGCTCATGTTCCAGTCCCAGATGCCGTACAGCGACTGGCCACCGGTCGCGTAAGTGGTCGGCGACGAGTTGGTCAACGGGATCTGCCGGCCGGTGCCGAAGTCCACCATGACCCGCGGCAGAGAGTTGGTCTGGAAGGTGAACAGCGGGACCACCTGGGTCGTAATCGGTTGACCGCCGGGCGTCTTGAACAGCGGTGCCGGCGTGGACAGGGCCCACTGTGCCGGGTTGCTGCTGGTGAAATCGAATCGCCAGATGTTACCGAGCAGATCGCCGGCATATACGTAATCCACGATGTGATCGCCATCGATATCCAGGGGCGCCGCGTAGGCGATGCCGTCGTTGCTACCGCCTTGGCCGGTGCTGAAATAATAGAACGTCCTTGCGGCGCTGGTCGGATCGACGGTCATCACGAAGATGCCGGCATCGCCGCTGCTGCTGCCATAGCCGTTACCGAACACTGCGCCCCACATGCCGTTATGGAAACGCACTATCTGTGGTGTGCCGTAGGTGTTGCCGAGATTATTGCCGCAACCGCCGGCATTGATGCAGGTGAGGGTGGTGGGGTTCCACTCGCCGATCACGATGCTGGCGGCGTTGGCCTCGGTGAAGCTGGACGACGACGGGTTAGTGACGTCGAGCGCAAAGATCGCCGAACCACCAGGCCCGAGACCGCCCACCACCCAGGTATGCCACAGGCCGCCATAAAACAAGTCACCGTTGCCCGGAGTCGCATCTTCGAAGAAGGCGTGGCCGTACTGGATATTGGAGAAATCCAGCGCCGGATCGGTCGGATTGTGAATAGTGTTGACGACGGCACCCGGCATGTACGCCAGCACTTCATAGCCGTCGTTCGGCGTGCTGCCGCCGCTGACGAAGTTGCCATTGGAATCGAACGAACCGGCCCGGAAACCGTGCAGATAGCCGTCGTTGGCTCCCACGTACACGACATTCAGTCGGCTCTGTTGGGCCAGCGCATAGCTGGTGTAGCTCTGGCCGCTGTTTTCCGGAAGGTTCGGGCTGCTGATCAGCGCGTCCGCCCATCTGGTCGGGTAGGGTTGATTCGGCGGTCCGACCGGCGTCGGGCTGGAGTCGATGATGTCACTCAGAATGCTGACGCGCGACCCGAACAGGCCAATCCCAAGCGCGTTCTGCTCATTGGTGCGGACACCGCGCAGGTAATTCAGGCGATTGGCATTGATCGGATTCGGGTCGCCGGCGTCCAATGTCGTCTGCTGAGCGCTGGTGAGACTGGCCCATTCGAACGGAATGCCGTGGGTGCCATTCCAGGTCAAGATCTGGCGGCTGGTCGGGGCCTCCGCGGCCGTCGCGCCGCTGACGCCGGTAGAGAAGCATTTCTGCCCGGCTGGAACGCCCGTCAGGACACACGACGCATCCCAATTGGCCACCGCACTGATGCTCACCGTCTGGGTCGAGGAATTGTAGAGCACGTTCTGCGAGGTCAGGGATCCGGACCAGTTGCTCGGGTCGAAGAACGCCAGGTACACCTGGGTGCCGGTATTTACCTGGGCGGCCTGCTGTTGATTGAGTCCGGCCGAACTTGACGACTGCTCAAACGGCGTCGCCTTGAAGCACAGGATCTCGTGAATATTGGTGTCGCCGCCGGTCGAACCGGCAAATCCGAACCGGAACGTCGCCGGCAGTGCGCCATTGGAGGCAGTAATGTCCTGACCGTTGATTACCAGCTGACTGGCGCCGCCGTTGTAGCTGTAGGAAAGGCTCAGCAGACCCGCCGGCGTGATTTTCAAGTCGTAGGTGATCGGAGTCGCCGCGCCGCGCGTCAGCGCGCCCTCGTTCGCGATCAGAAAGCCGGACGGCAGCTCCTTGTAGGCGTTGAGGATCGGCGCGTAGTCGGCTATTGCCGTTGCCGTCTGCACCGGGTTGGTGGCGTCCGAATAGTTCCACAGGAACCCGCTGCGGCAGGTGCTCTGCACCGCTGCCTGCTGATTGGCCGCCGACAGCGTGGCAGGATAAAAGGCGCCATTGAGGGCATGCAGTGCGGCCCAGGCAACGCTGCCCGCGCCGCGCAAGCCGATGCGGCCCGGATGATAACCATAGCCCAACGCGGTGTTGTCGCCGGTCGCCACGTTGGTGCCGGCATAGCCGGGCTCCAGCGTCTGGCCGTTCAAAAAGTTTCCGAATTCGTCGATACCCAGGCCGAGGTAGCCGCCGACCAGACCATCGTGCGGCGTGTTGGCGTTCGAACAGGTGTACGCCAAGCTGCCGCCGAACGCGCCGATGCCGGCAGGCTGGGCGCCGTCCATCAAGTAGAAGCTGATGCCGTCCGCGCCGTCACCACCGGCGCCGCCGGAGTCGCCGCGGTAGGTCGCCGTGGCGAAGGTTACGTGCAGGCCCTGCCCGGTCGGGAAAGTAAAATTAGAGACGATGGCTCCACTCTGGTTGTAACCGCCGGGGCGGCCGTTGGTGAAGCGCAGCGCACCGCTGCCCGCGGCATCGGGCAGCAGCCCGCTGGTGCCGCCAACCAGCTGTTGGCCGCCGTAGTACGCCAGGCCGAAGCATGCCGGGATATTGCCGGTGTTATTGCCGGCGGTCAGGCAGGCGCCATTGAACGTCTGCCAGTTGAAGCTCGACGTTGCGCCAGTGAAGTTGTCCTGGATCGTGAGCTGCGCCAGCGCCGCTGCCGGAGTGAGGGCGACCAGCGCCGTCGCGCATAATCGTGCCGAAAATTTTGCGTTCATAGATTTCAAGCTCCGCGACAGGCGTTAACAGCCGGCATAAGTGGCCTGGATAGTGCTCTCGACCACCGCAACCGTGTTGGAACTGGAGCCGTTGCCCCAGGCGTCGATCTGATACAGGTTGCCGCAGCCGCCCGACTTGTGGTCGAAGTAGCCGATGAAGGTGATAGAGAATCGCGGCGCCCGGAAGTAATAGTCCGGGTTCGCAGCGTTGGTGGTATTCATGTTTGGCGGCGTATACACGGTACCGAATTCGGCGACGCCGCTGGTCCACGGTACCACCGTCACATCCGGCACCACGACGTTCAGACCGGTGTTCTTAAGGCAGATCAGGCCCTGATTGGCGTTCGCGTTCAACAGACCCGGCGTGCAGCTGCCCGCATTGACAAAGTTGTTCTGGGTGATCCACCACTCCGCGTACTGCAGCGCGGTCATTGCCGCGCCGCGCGCACGCTCCTTGTCGCGGGTGTTGCCCGCGATGCGCTCCTGAATGCCGAAGCTGTGGAACATGCTGACCGCAAAGATCGTCACGATCATTAACAGCAGCAAACTCGAGATAAGCACGACGCCGCGCTGGCTGGCTGCCGCGCTCCGCAATGCATATTTTCCGCGTGTGTCAGTCATGTGCAGATACCGGCGCACGATACGACCCCCATCCGATTCATGATGCCAATGACGCGGGTGAACTTAAGGTCCGGGCCGCCCAGAGGATTCAGAAAGCTCAGCGTGACGCGCACCGAGACGACGTAGTTCCAGGCGGTCTGACCATTGATGGTCTTCCCACTCACCTGGGCAGCATCGAGGTAGGCGTCGGCGCACTGATTGGCGGTTGGGATCGAGGTCAGACACTGACCGGCAGGGGTCGGATTGGTCTGGACGCCGTACTGAATCTGCAAATTGGTGATCTTGAGCTGGTTCGGACCGGTGGTTATCGCCGGGATGAGCACGATCGGGGCCGCTGCAACCCCACCCGAGGTCAGAGCGCACTGCAGCTGACCCTGATTGTCGAGGCTGAACGTGTTTACGTAGAGGGTGGGCACGCCGGTAGTGTTTGAGGTACCAGCACAGTTGAGGATGCCGTCGGCGTTGTTCGTCTGGTAGCGCACCGAGATGGTATCGCCAGGTGCCGCAGCGGCGAACGCGCCCGTGCCGCTGACAGCCTGGCCGGCGACGAACGGAGCCGCTGCAGCCAACGAATATATGTTATCGGGCGGGTAATCATACGGATCAGCGTAGTAGCCTGCCGTCTGGATGATGGCGCTCAGCATGCTCATCGCCAGCCGTACGCTGTCCTGCAGCTGCGTGGACTGAACTTGTGAACTGGTCGCGCGTCGCGTGTCCTGCACGATGGTCATGACGCCGCCCAGCAGGAACAGCGCGATCAGGATCGCGATCAGCATTTCGACCAGGGTAAAGCCCCGGCAACGGGCCCGACGCTGCGCAGCGGTTGGTGTGATGGTGCTCATGGTTCTACGTAAAGAACATAGACGGGTTGTTGCATTGCGGACGGCGTGGCGGTCGCAACCACACCCTGCGCGTTCGCGGCTTCCGCAGTCTCGGTCCAGGTCAGCGTAATGGTGCATGTCGTCGGCGTGGTGGCCGGCGGCACGGTGCCCGTGGCCGGCGTGCAGGTAATGGTCGCCAGGTAGCTGGGCAGTATGGTCTGCAGCGACTGCGCCGTGCTGGTCAGGTCGTAAGCCGCCATATTCACCGGCGAGCACGGCTGACTGGGCACCTGCGAGCAGTCGACACCACTCGCCAGTGCCGCGTCGGTAGACGCGGCGATGGTCGTGCCCGACATCGTGGTGGTTACAGGAGCCGTGGCCGCGGACCAGTAGGCCCGATCGGCGTGCATCGCCGAAGCGATACTCGACGCAGCCACGGCCGCGAGCGAGCGCTTGCCGGCCGTGCCGGTGCTTGAGAGCGCCACGGCCTGCAATTTGGCGATGCCGAGCAGCCCGATGGATATGATGATCAGCGCGATCATCACTTCGACCAAGCTGAAGCCGCCGCTGCAGTAGCAGCCACGGCCTGCTTGCGAATGCCTGGCGCGCATCATGTGCAATTCCCCACGCCGGCTATCTGCACCTGCAGCGTGCCGACCGCGCTGATCGCAAGGCAGCGCGTATAGCTGGCAATGTTGGTCGCGTTGTGCAGCTTAATCGTCACGATGCCCGGAAGTCCGATCGCAAATCCCTCGCGGTTGAAAAGTACCGCCGATGTGTTGCCGCTCGCGATAAAGGTGTCGGTGCTGGTAAATGCTTTCTGCACCCGAAACACAGGATCACCCGCATCGCATGTGCCATCGTTGTTGGCGTCGGAGCACACCACCCAACCGCCCTGCCAGGTGTTGGTGTTATTGCAGGTCAGGCCGTCAGTGGTTGCACAGACGACCACCTGGTGGCCCTCCTTGATGCCTTCGGCACGCGCGAACTGCATGTCGCCTATCAGCCCGTTGGCCTCGGACGAAATTCGATTGGCGATGGTCATGTACTTGAACGAGGGTACGCCGATGACCAGCAGGATCGCGACGATGCTCATCACAACCACCAGCTCCACCATGGTGAAGCCCGAGCTATAACGCTCGCTGGGACCGGCATTTGACGCGATTCTCATGGCTGCCAGACTACCCAGACAAGCTTGCGCCAGCCTGACTAACGGTCGCTTACCGACGGCGACGGCGAGAACTGCGGGCTGCTTCACAGAAACGTGCCGCTTATGTCGCCGGCGGAAAGCGGATGCGCATCCGCGTTCCCTGACCCTGCGGCGCCGAGCCGATACTGAAGCTCGCATGGTGCGCCCGGGCGATCTCATCCACGATCGCCAGACCCAGTCCACAGCCCGTTCCGGGCGACCCCGGCAACCGATAGAAGCGCTCGCGCACCCGCAACCGTTCCGACTCTGCAATACCCGGTCCGTCATCGTCCACCTCAAGATAAGGGTAACCATGATCGATGCCGCTGCGCACCGTGACGTGGCCGCCGCGCGGCGTGTATTTCAGGGCATTATCGACCAGGTTGCCCAGCAGATCCTCCAGCAGCCACGCATCGCCGGTCACCTGTGCGGCTTGCGCGTCCGCGCCCAGATCGAGGCCGGCGCTTACCGCTCGATCGATATTGCGTTCCACCAGTTGCTCCACCAGCGGCCGCAGCGCCACCGGCTTGAAGCTCTCGCCTACCGCCGACACCGGCTCCGCCCGGGCCAGGGCCAGCAGCTGATTGGCGGTATGCGCCAGTTGCTGCACACCCCGATTGATTGTCGTAAGTTCGCTGTTCACGGCCACCGCCGCCGGCGCCTGCAGCAGCAATTCCAGCTGCGCCAGCAATCCCGTCACCGGCGTGCGCATCTGATGCGCGGCGTCGGCAACGAAGCGGCGTTGCGACAGCGCCGCATCATGCCGCAACTCCAGTAGATGATTCAGTGCCAGGATCAGTGGTCGCAGTTCTCCGGGGGCATCGGCCTCATTGAAGCGCTGCAGCGTGCTGCTGGATTGTTCCTCGACCTGCTCGCGCAGTCGCGACAGTGGCCGCAACCCGAAGTAGACGCCAATCCATATCAGCAGCAGCGTCACATCAAGTTCGGCAAAATCCACCAGCAGCTTTCCCAGCAGCATCACGCGTTGCGTACTGGCCCGCCGCTGCAGCGTCTCGGCAACGGTAACGGTGACCGGACCTGCGTCGATCCTGGTGCGCAGGCTCGCGACCCGGAGTTTGAGGCCCTGAAACTCGGCGTCGCGAAACGTCACGCCGTCGCTGTGCAGGCCGCTGCCCGGCGCCGCGGCCGGCAAATTCGCCGAGCCGGCCATCAGCTCGCCGCCCGGTCCGGTAATCGAGTACAGCCTGTTGCCCTCGGATTCCGGGTGCCGCGTTACCGCTGCGCGCTGCGCGGCACTGATCTGCAGCTTGCCGTCGTCGGAACGCAGGGCAGCGGCCGTGGCCACAGCGACGCTGGCGAGCGCCTGGTCATAGGCGTTGCGGGTGGTGGCGACGGCAATCCAGTAGTCGGCCAGGCCGCCGAGCAGCATCAGAATCGCGAGCGCCGGCAGCAGCAGCAGCAGCAGGCGCTGCCGAATGGTCATCATGGCGTGCGCCCGGCCGTCTCATCCAACCGGTATCCCAGTCCACGCACGGTGCGTATCACGGCCGCGTCGCCCAGTTTCGCCCGCAGCCGCGAGATGTGGGTCTCCACGGCGTTGGCCGTCAGGTCCTGCTCCCAGCCTGCCAGTGCCTGCAGCAGCCGCTCCTTGGTCACCACGCGCCCGACGTTGTGTGCCAGGCTCTCGAGCACCAGCCACTCACGCTTGGTCAGTTCCACCGGAACGGCGTCGATCTGCAGCTGATGCCCGAGCAGATCAATCTGCAGGCGTCCGAGCTTGAGCGCGCCGCTGGGCACCAGGCTTGCGCGCCGGATCAGCGCCCGGCAGCGCGCCGCCAATTCCGCCTGTTCGAACGGCTTCATCAGGAAATCGTCGGCGCCCAGATCGAAGGCGCGGATTTTCTCCTGCAGGGCGTAACGTGCGGTGAGCACCAGTACCGGCATCGCACTGCCGGCGCCGCGCAGGCGGGTGAGCAATGTCAGGCCGTCGGCTCCCGGCAATCCGATGTCCACCACCGCCAGATCAAAGTGCTCGACCGCGACCGCAGTTCGGGCCAGCTCGGCGCTGGCGGCGTGATCGACCCGGAATCCGGCCGCCGACAGGCCGCGTATGACCGCGTCCGCGACCAGTTCATCGTCTTCCACCAGGAGTATGCGCATAGGCGGTTGGGGGCCGGGCCGTATCGGCGCTGTCCTCGTGCGCGCGCACCCGATGGAGGCAGCGAGGCGGCGGCCTACGGACGCGCCGCCTCGCGGTTACGATCGCCGCGCGCCCTCAGTTCGGATTCGCGCAGGAGGTGGCGACGCCATAGGGGCTGATGAATCCTGGCGGCTCGACCGTGGTCGTGGTCAGATCCGTGGCCAGCATCGGCAGCCAGAACTTGGAGGTGGTGGAAGTCTCGGTACCCGCCACAGTCGCGGTGGCGGTGAGCAGTGACTGCACCCACAGCGCGTGATCCTGCGGATAGGTCACGGTCAATTGCGCGGATCCATTGATCGTGGCGCCGGACGCTGAATCGACGATCGGACCGGTCACGACTGTGCCGGGAGACACGGCAGCGATGTTGCCCGGATCGAGCTTGCCGTTATTGTTCAGGTCTTCGCTTACCTCGTAGATCCCGGTGCCAGCGACATCCTCATTGGCGCACACCGTGATGGCGGGAGGCAACGCCGACGTCGTATACGGGCCGCCGGCAGGTTGCCCGGTTTGTACCCAGGCATCGTTGAACACCACATATCCGCCCTTGCCGTACAACACCGAATGGATGGCGAGCGTAACGGTTACGTTGTTGACCGCATTGCCGGCCGCATCCTGGGCCTGAACGATGTACGGCATGATGAACTGGGTATTGGTACCGTCGGGCGTGATGGTATTGCCGGTGCCCAGCGACAGATAAACCGTCTGACCGCCGACCGTCAGCTTTACCGTTGTGGCCGGTACCGCGGTACCCTGAATCGTCGCGGTGATCGTCACGCCATTGGTGGCACTCGAAGTGCCGCTCGCCGTGTACACCGTTTGCGCCTTGCCCTGCACGTCGGTCACCGCCGAGCCGACCGACAGCTGACCGCCGGTGACATCGGTGAGCTGGAAGGAAACTGTCTGACCCTCCACCAGGTTGTTGCTGGCGTCGCGAACGATGGCGGTAATCGTGCTCTGCCCTTCAAGCGGGACGGTCGACGGGCTGGCCTGCAGATCGATCGCAGATGGGTTGGTGGCAACGAAGGTCACCGGCACCTGCGCCGAGACGCCGGCCGAGGATGCCGTGATGATGGCGGGACCGGCGGTCGTGGCCGCAATGGTCACCGACGCCGTGCCGGTGCCGTCGGTGGTGGCGGTAGCCGTGGTAGCGGTGGCGCTGCCGTTAAACGTACCGCGTGTGGTCGAAAAGGTGATGACCTGGCCCCCCTGCGGCACGCCGGCAGTCGCCCATACCAGGGTCACGGTCTGGGTCGCCGTCAGCGCGATCAGCGCATTGGCGGTGGGTACCGTGAAAGCAAAGCTCTGGTTGCTGACTGCGACGATAGTCTGCGCCGTCTGGCCCAGCACCGTGGCGGTCACGGTGTCATTGCCGGCGTGGGTGCCGGTCAGCGTAAAGGTGGCATGACCGCTGGTGTCGGTGGTCAGGCTGGCCGCGCTGAGCGTGTTGCCCGCGCTCGAAGCCACCGCCACCGTCTTACCCGGTATCGGTGCGCCCGCGGAATCCGTCAGCGACACCGTGTAAGTGCCCTGCGCGCCCTGGATCAGGCTCACCGGGCCGCTAAGGGAAACTGCCGTGCCGACCACGCCGACCGTGACCGTCGACGACTGCGTGCCAGCAGTAGCAGTGACCGTGATGGTGCGGTTGGTCGGGTCGCCCGCCGTTCCCAGCATCGCCGTCGCCTGGCCGTTGGCATCGGTGACCGCGCTCGGGGAGGTAAAGCCGCCGGAGGTGGTGCTGAATACCACCGGGATCCCGGTCAGGAACTGATTGTTGGCGTCGCGTACAAAAGCGGTAATCGTGGCGTTCTGGGAACCATTGGAAGGAATCTGCGGCAGGCTGGTCGATACCGTAACCGCCGAGACTTTGACCGTGGTGCCGCTGCTGCTGCCGCTGCTCGTAGACAGGGTGGCAAACGAGCTGGTGCCGTTGCCACCGCAACCGGCCGCCGCGCCCAGCGCCGCAACTATGAGGATCCATCCAAATTTACGCATCGTATTCACCTGAACTGTCGGTCTATGTGCTTTCGGTCTGATTCCCCGGCAGCCGATCAATTGACGCTGACCCCTTCGCGCAGAATCTTCGGTGTGATGAAGATCAGCAGCTCGTCCTTGTCATTCACGCGGGTGGTCTGCTTGAACAGATTTCCCAAAACCGGTATCTCGCCCAGCCACGGCACGGATGTCGACTGCAGACTCTGCGTGGTCTCGAGAATGCCGCCGAGCACCACGGTCTGACCGTCGCCGAGCACCACCTGGGTCTCGATCGTGCGGGTATTGATCGAGGGCACGTTGACGCCGCCGGAGGCCACCACGACCTGGCCGACGCTGTCATCCGACACCGTGAGGTCGAGAATGATGCGGTTGTCCGGGGTGATCAGCGGCTTGACCTTGAGCGACAACACCGCCTTCTTGAAGGCAATCGTGGTCGCGCCGCTGGAAGCGGACTGCTGATACGGAATTTCAACGCCCTGCTCGATCGACGCCTCCTTCTGGTTGGCGGTGATCACGCGCGGCGAGGCGACGACCGTGCCACGGTTTTCGACCTGCGCTGCCGACAGCTCCAGGTCCACCAGGAAATCGGATCCGAGAATGCCCAGCGCGATGCTGCCGGCCGGAGTGGCCACCGGCAGATTGACGTTGTAGCGATTGGCCGCGGTCGCACCGGTTGGAATGCTGACCGGGTACACGGTGCCGTTGGTCGTAAGGTTGCTCAGCGCCGAGCTGATGCCGGTATCGGTGCCGGCCGCGGTGCCGGTGGTCTCATACAGTCCATTGGTGCCATTGGCCCGGGTCGCGGTCACGCCGAAACGCGCGCCCAGGTCACGCTCGAAATCATTGGTGACGATCACGATACGTGACTCGATCAGTACCTGCTTGACCGGGATGTCGAGCGTAGTCACCAGGCGGCGCACGTCGGCGAGCCGATCGGCGGTGTCCTGCAACAACAGGGTGTTGGTACGGTCGTCGACCGACACGTTACCGCGCGCGGACAGCACGGAATTGGTGCTGCTGCCGCTGCTCGATCCCTTGAGCAGCACGGCGATATCGGCCGCCTTGGCGTAGTTGACCTGCAGATACTCGGAGCGCACCGGCTCGAGCGCCTGGATGTCCTTCTTGGCGGACAGATCGGCCTTCTCGCGCGCGGCCAGCTCATCGGCCGGCGCCACGATGATGACGTTGCCTTCCTGGCGCTTATCCAGACCCTTGGTGCGCAGCACGATGTCGAGCGCCTGGTCCCACGGCACGTTCTGCAGCCGCAGAGTCACGCTGCCCTGGACGCTGTCGCTGACCACGATGTTCTGGCCGCTGGCATCGGCCAGCAGCTGCAGCACGGCGCGCGTCTCGATGTCCTGGAAGTTGAGTGTCAGGCGCTCACCCTTGTATTCCTTCTTCTGATCGGCCGGATTGGCCGCCGCGACCTTGCGCACCGGCGATACCTCGACCACGTACTGGTCATCCGACTGGTAGGCGAGCTGCTCGAAATTGCCGCTGGCATCGATCACGATGCGGGCATCGTTGTTGACCCGCTCGGCATCGAAACCGGTGACCGGGGTACCGAAATCCATGGTGTCGTAGCGGCGCGTGAGATTCTTCGGCAGATCTGTGCCGGCGAAGTCCACCAGGATCTGCGATCCCTGCTGCTTCAGATCGATCGGCGTGCGCGGATCCGACAGACGCACGATCAGCCGGCCACCGCCGGTCTCGCTGCGGCGAAAGTCGATACTCTTGATCGCGCGGCCGGAACCCGCGCCCGAGGCGGCGGCCACGTGCGGGGCGGCGCCGCCGGAATTGCGGCTCGCGGCATGCGCGTCGGTCGCAGCTCCCACCAGCACCACGATGTCGTTGCCGCTGACACGCGTCTGATAAGGCATCTGCTGGTCGAGATTGAGCACGATGCGGGTGCGTCCGTTGGCCTCGGCGGCCAGCACGGTATCGACGCCGACGGATCCGACGTCGATGCGACGCGAAGGCAACGCCAGCGTGGTATTCGGCAGATCGAGGGAAATGCGTGCCGGCTTGTCGATGGTGAATGACAGCGGCTCGGGCGCCGGCCCGGACAGATGCAGCGTCAGCTGCAGCTGATTGCCGCTCAGTGTCTGCACGTCGATGGTCTGCAGCGTGTTCGCGGCTGCGGCCGCCGGCGCCGAGTCGGCGGCACGGGCACTCAGTGCCACGAGCATCCCGGCAGCACAGGCAAGCGCCAGCCAGGTGTTGCGTCCGCGCAGCGTGTGGAGGATGGACCGTTTCATTCGATGTGTCTCCCTGCCGATCACTCGTTCAACCCCAGGGCCGCAGGCCGTTCGATGTAGCCGCCCAGTCCGTCGGGAATGATCTCTACCAAAGCGATCTTTGAAGGCGTGATGTCGGTAATCTTGCCGTCATTGGTGCCGATGTGTTCACCCACTACCACGCGATGTACGCGGCCGTCCTTGGTCGACACCAGGCCGTAGCGGTTGCCGCCCAGGCTCAGAGTGCCCACCATCTTCAGCGTGTCGAGCGAGAACTGTTCGAGGAATTCGCGATTGCGCTTGCTGTCCGGCCGCAGGCCGCTGGTCAGACTGCCGGAGCCACCGGGCACGAACGGCGAGCGCAGATCCTGATCGGTGTAGGTATAAGCCTCATAGGGCTTGACCTCCGGCAGCGGTTCGACGCGGCCGCCGGGCTCTTTCTTGGTCGCATCGATGAAGTGATCCAGATCCGCGTCGCGGCCACTGCAACCGACCAATAGGCCCCCCGCCAGCACGGCGAGCACTGCCAGGCGCGCCAGCGGCCTTGGTGCGGCGCTGTTGTATCGTGTAGTCATCGCTAGGTTCCCGCGCCGTGATGCTTGGCCTGATCAGCCCTGCGCTTGTCGGCTTCCGCCGCCGCAACTTCGTCGTCGTCCAGGTACCGATAGGTCTTGGCGGTCAGATCGAGCTGGAGCTGATCGAAGGTGGTCTTGTCCTTGCTGACGGGCGTGATCTGGATGTCGTGCAGCGTGACGATGCGCGGCAGCGCCGCGATACCGCTGACGAACGCGCCGAATTGGTGGTAGCTGCCGGTGAGCTGAATGTGAATCGGCAGCTCGGCGTAAAAGTCCTTCTTCACTTCCTGTCCGGGCTGGAACAGCTTCTCTTCCAGGGCGGCCGCCAGCCCGGTCTGTGAAATATCCACCAGCAGATTGGGCACTTCGGTCTTGCTCGGCAGTTGCCGCAGCAGGGCACCGAAGGATTTCTCGATATCGCTGAGCTGCTGCTTGTAGATCGCAAGGTTGATGGCCTTGGAATGCTTGTTGCGAAATTCGTTGCGCAGCTGCTGTTCGGTGGCTTCGCGCTGCTGCAGGTCGGGCATGCGATCCTGCCACACGAACACGTAGATCAGGGCGATCGCCACCGCCAGGAAGCACACGGCGACCGCAGCCGCGCGCACTGCAAACGGCCAGCGTCCCGGGTCACGCGGATCAAGCGCCCGCAGTTCGTCGAACACGCTCATTTGGCGCTCCCGACAGCGGTGCGGATTGGTCGCTTGGCGCCGTCGGCCCCATCCGTATCCGACAGCGTGACCTGCTGGGCGTCGAGCACAAAACTGCTGCCGGCGGTATCGCTCTTGGTCTGGACCACCTCGAGTTCGGGATCCTTGAGCCATTGCGAGGCGGAGATGCTGCGCATCAGCGCCGACACGCGGGTGGAGGACTGCGCCACGCCGTCGAGTTTGAGCTTGGTGCCGGTCTGCTTGACCGAGGTCAGATAGGTCCCGTCGGGCATCTCCTTCACCAGCTCGTCGAACAGGTGCACCACCTCGGGACGTGAACGCTGCAGCTTTTCGATGATCTGCATGCGCGAAATGAATTTCTGCTTCTGCGCTTCCAGATCGTTGATCTCCTCGATCTGCTTGTCGAGCACCTTGATCTGGGCGCGCAGCCGCTCGTTGCGATGTTCCTGCGCATCGATCATCGAGCCCAGCAGCAGATAAGCGATGAAGGCCGCCACCGCCGCCACCGCCGCGGCGGCGCCCAGGGACACGAAAAACGCCAGTTTGCGATCGCGCCGCTGCTGGTCGCGCCAGGGAAGCAGATTAATACGAGGCATTAGTCAAAACTCCGCAACGCCAGGCCGCAGGCGGTCAGCAGGGCGGTGGCGTCGCGCTGCACTGCCTGGGCGCGCGCGCGTGAGGACAGTTTCATCTGCCCCAGCGGATCGCCGCGTTCGGCGCTGATGCCGACCCGGCTCTGCACCACGTCGGCGACGCCGGCGATGTTGGCGCAGCCGCCGCAGATCAGGATTTTGTCCGGCTGTTCGCGGCCGCTGCCGGAGGCCAGATAGAACTGAAGCGAACGGCTCACCTGCTGCGTCATATCGTCGATGAACGGATCGAGCACTTCGGCCTGGAAATTGCCCGGCAGGCCGCCTTCCTTCTTGGCGCGGCCGGCCTCTTCCATCGACAAGCCGTAGGTGCGCATGATCTCTTCGGTCAGCTGCTGGCCGCCGAAGGCGAAATCGCGGGTGTAAATGACCTTGAGATTGCGCAGCACGCTGAAGGTGGTGTTGCTGGCGCCGAAATCCACCACCGCGACACAATGGTCGATGCCGCCGTCGGGCATCTGGTGCGTCATCAGGCGGCAGGCATTCTCGAGCGCAAACGCCTCGACGTCGACAATGCGCGCGGTCAGTCCGGCTGCGGCCACAGCGGCGCGGCGCTGTTCGACATTCTCGCTGCGCGAAGCCACCAGCAGCACATCCACCGAGTCGCCGTCCTTCTCCGACGGGCCCAGCACTTCGAAGTCGTAGCTGACCTCGTCCATCGGAAACGGAATGTATTGGTCGGCCTGCATCTCGACCTGCGCTTCCAGGTCGGCATCGCGCAGGCCGCGCGGCATCTGGATGACTTTGGTAATGGCGGCGTCGCCGCTGATCGCGATCGCAACTTCGTGGCTTTTTGCCCCGGAACGCTTCACGGCGCGGCGAATCGCCTCGCCCACTGCCTCAGGATCGACCAGGGTCTTTTCATTCATGGCGTTGGTCGGCGTCGGCTCGGCGGCATACGACTCGACCCGGTATTGGCCGCCGCCCATCGTCAATTCGATGAGCTTGATCGACGATGTGGTGATGTCCAAGCCCAGCAGCTGGCGATACTTGCGCGATAATAGAAACACTTTTTCGAGACCTTTCAGTAGGCTACGCGCGTTTTGGAACGACCCAGTCTCATTATGTCAGAAATATATATCAGCCAGAACGTGATTACGACGTAGCGGCGTTCACTGTTACGACCGTGCACGCCTTAACCTTAAACTGCCGGTGGAATCGTAAGGCGTGATGGAGGTCTAACTTCCACACTCACCGATTGGCGAGGATTGGCGCGGCCTGCGTGCTTTTACAGTGCGCTGCTATGCTGCGTGGTCGCAGCCAAGCGTGCCGCCAATGGCCTCGGACGACCCCGCAACGGGTCGCCACGAAGGCGACGATTTAGGCGACGATAGCGGAATTTAGAGGCTAAATTGCTGAAGATAGGCACTTTTCGCGTCGTCGGACTGGTGATCGCTGTGTGCCTGGGGCTGGTTGTCCTCGGGGCCTACGCGCTGCTGGCAAGCTACATTTATCTGGCGCCATCGCTGCCGACCGTCGACGCCATGCGCAGTGGCAGCGTGCCGGTGCCGTTGCGCATCTTCACGCGCAGTGGCGAACTGATTGCGCAGATCGGGGAGAAACGCCGCGTACCGGTGGCCTACGAGGACGTGCCGGTGCTGGTGCGCGAGGCCTTCGTCGCCGCCGAAGATCAGCGTTTTTTCAGTCACCACGGCTTCGATTACAGCGGCGTGCTGCGTGCCGCCGTGGTGGATCTGACTTCGGGCGATTTCTCCCAGGGCGCCAGCACCATCACCATGCAGGCGGCGCGCAACATGTTCCTGAGTTTCGACAAGACCATCCGCCGCAAGCTGCAGGAAATATTTCTCACCTATCGCATGGAGCATGAATTCAGCAAGGAACAGATCCTGATCACCTACCTGAACGTGATCTTTCTCGGCCAGCGCTCGTACGGCGTGGCCGCGGCCGCGGCAACCTACTTCGGCAAGCCGCTCGATCAGCTGTCGGTGGCCGAGGCGGCCACGCTTGCCGGCATTCCGCAGGCGCCCTCGCGCTTCAACCCGATCACCAATCCCAAGGCGGCGCAGTCACGGCGTCATTACGTGCTCACGCAGATGCAGAAGCTCAGTTACATCGACGCCGCCACCGCGCAACGCGCGGCGCAGGAGCCGGTCGAGGCACGCGATCACGGCATTCAATACGACGTCGAAGCACCGTACGTGGCCGAGATGGCGCGCGCCGAGATCGTGAGCCGCTACGGCGACGATGCGGTAAACCAGGGCTACCGGGTCTACACCACGATCGACGGCCGGCTGCAGACGGCAGCCAATCGCGCGGTGCGCATCGGCCTGATCGAATACGACCGTCGCCACGGCTACCGCGGTCCGCTCAAGCAGCTCACTCTGGATGAACGCAGTGCGCCCGCGAAGCTGGATGCCGCACTCAGCGACATACCCGAGATCGGCGGCCTGCATCCGGCGCTGGTGGTGTCGGTGGCGCCGATGGCGGCGCGCGTGTACATACGCTCGATGGGAGCGGCGCAGATCGATTGGGATGGCCTGTCGTGGGCCCACAGGCGCATCTCCGACACCCGCGTGGGCCCGCCGCCCAAACACGCGGAGGACGTCCTGCAGCGCGGCGATGTGGTGTACGTGATGACCAACGGCAAAGGTATTGCCACTCTGGCACAGCTGCCGGAGGCGCAAAGCGCACTGGTGGCGCTGGATCCGAACGACGGCGCGATCGCGGCGCTGGTGGGCGGATTCGATTATTTCGACAACAAATTCAATCGCGCGATTCAGGCGCGACGCCAGCCTGGTTCGGGGTTCAAGCCGTTCCTGTACTCGGCGGCGCTCGAGAATGGCTTCACGCCCTCGACCATCGTCATGGACGCGCCGATCGTGTACGACGACAGTGGCCAGGAGAAGATCTGGCGGCCGGAAAACAATGAGAAGAGTTTTTCCGGACCGACGCGGCTGCGCGAAGCGCTGGTGCATTCGCGCAATCTGGTCACGGTGCGTGTGGTGCGGCAACTGGGCATCGACACCGCGATCGGCTACGCGGAGAAATTCGGCTTCGACGCCGACGACATGCCCAAGGACATGACCATCGCGCTCGGCAGCCTGCCGGCCACGCCGCTGGAGATGGTGACCGCCTATGCCGTGTTCGCCAATGGCGGCTATAAGGTGGATGGTTATTTCATTGAGCGCATCGAGGACGCCTCAGGCCAGGTGATGTACCAGTCCAAGCCGGCGGTGGTGTGTGAGAGCTGCGATCCGGTCCTCGCGGACGGCTCGAGCCCCGGCGATGCTGCCACGGCGGGCGCCGGGGCGAATTTCGCGGCCGCGGCCGCGGCCGGCACTGCCGACACTGCCCAGCCTGCCGCCGGCGATCCCGATCAGGCGCCTCCCAATCCGCTGCCGCCGCTGACGTCGCCGGCACTGATCGCCCCGCGCGTGATTTCCCCGCAGAATCTGTGGATCATGGACGACATGATGGCGGACGTGATTACCCGTGGAACCGGCATCCGCGCCGGCATGGCCCTGCATCGCAAGGACATTTCCGGCAAGACCGGCACCACCAATGAAGCCAAGGACACCTGGTTCAATGGCTTCAATCGCCATATCGTGGCGACCGTCTGGGTCGGATTCGACCAGGAACGGCCGTTGGGCGAGGGCGAGGAAGGCAGCCGTACCGCAGTGCCGATCTGGATCAACTTCATGCGCGAGGCGTTGCGCGGACAACCGGATCGGCCGCGCCCGCTGCCGCCGGGACTGGTGAGCCTGCGCATCTCGCCCAGGACCGGGGCGCTGGCAGGAGCCAACGATGCCGATGCAATCAACGAGACCTTCATGGAAGACCATCTGCCACCGGCCGCGAACAACGCCAATTCGCCGCCGGGCACCGGCCCGCAAAGCGTGCCAGGTAGTGGTGAGCCGCTGTTTTGATAGGCTGCTGCCTGCGTCGACGGACCGACTCGAGGGCTTTGATCTATGAACCGCCGCGCTTCACCCCGCAACGGCAACCTGCGCCGCGCACTCGCACAGGAGGCGGCGCGCATCATGGCGCAGCATGGCATTCATGATTTCCTGACCGCCAAGCGCAAGGCCGCCGAGCGCCTCGGCGTCGCCGATAGCAGCGCGCTGCCGCGCAACACCGAGATCGAAGACGCTCTGGCCGAATATCAACGCCTGTTCGACGCCGGCGGTCATGAGCAGAGTCTGCAGGAGCAGCGGCGCGCCGCGCTGCATGCCATGCACGGGCTGCTGCAGTTCGAGCCGCGCCTGGTCGGGCCGGTACTCACCGGCACCGCCACCGCCTATGCCGACATCCAGCTGCACCTGTTTGCCGACTGCCCGGAGAACGTAACGCTGCAGCTGATGGATCGGGGCATCGCCCACGAGGTCACCGAGCGGCGCGTGCGCCTGGACGCCGAGCGCATCAAGGCTTATCCGGGTCTGCGCTTCGCGGTCAACAATCGCCGCGTCGATGCGACCGTATTCCCGCTCGATGGCATTCGCCAGGCGCCGGTGAGCCCGGTGGATGGCAAGCCGATGCGGCGTGCCGACGCCGCGGAGCTCAAGACGCTGCTGGAAGATTAGCCGGCCAGAGCCACGGAAGAGGATTCGCAGCGCACAGAGGTATCAGACCATGTAGAGCAAATTTAATTACAAATTTGCTCTACATGGTCTGATACCTCTCTACGTTGGGGTTGCTCCCCCTGGCTTCCTAGGCTTCCAGCAGCGCCTTGCGCTGCGCCGTCGACACGTAGTCGCGGCGCGTCGGGCCGGTATAGAGCTGCCGCGGGCGGCTGATGCGCATGTTCGGATCGCTGATCATCTCCAGCCAGTGCGCCACCCAGCCCACGGTGCGCGCGATCGCGAACATCACCGTGTACATCGAACGCGGAATGCCGAGCGCGCTGTAGATGATGCCGGAATAGAAGTCCACGTTCGGGTACAGCTTGCGCGAGACGAAATACTCGTCCTTGAGCGCGATGTCCTCGAGCTTCAGCGCCAGCTCGAACAGCGGATTGTCCTTGCGGCCCAGCTTGGCCAGCACCTGGTGGCAGACTTCGCGGATGATCTTGGCGCGCGGGTCGAAGTTCTTGTAGACCCGGTGACCGAAACCCATCAGCCGGAAATGGCTCGACTTGTCCTTCACCATGCCCAGGTACTTCGGGATGTTCTCCGCCCGGCCGATCTGCTCCAGCATCGCCAGCACCGCCTCGTTGGCGCCGCCATGCGCCGGACCCCACAGTGCCGCAACGCCGCACGAGATCGCCGCGTAGGGGTTGGCGCCGGTGCTGCCTGCCAGACGCACGGTCGAGGTGCTGGCATTCTGTTCGTGATCGGCATGCAGGATGAACAGCAGGTCCAGCGCGCGGGCGGCGACCGGATCGACCGTGTAGCTCTCGCACGGCACGGCAAAGAACATGCTCAGCATGTTCGAGCAGTAGTCGAGATCGTTGCGCGGGTAGATGAACGGCTGGCCGAGCGAGTGCTTGTGCGCGGCGGCGGCGATGGTCGGCAGCTTGGCCACGATGCGATGCGCGAAAATCTCGCGGTGACGCGGATCATGGATGTCGGTGGAGTCGTGATAGAACGCCGACATCGACGCCACCACCGCCGATACCATCGCCATCGGATGCGCGTCGTAATGAAAGCCGTTGAAG
>DATAJH010000027.1:0-10880 GCA_036262215.1 Steroidobacteraceae bacterium | reverse complement strand
CACTACTGGGCAGATTCCGAAGCATTACTCACCCGTTCGCCGCTCGTCGCCAGGATTGCTCCCGCGTTACCGCTCGACTTGCATGTGTTAAGCACGCCGCCAGCGTTCAATCTGAGCCAGGATCAAACTCTTCACTTAAATATCAATATGTCTTGAGTCTTAAAGTGATGAATGATTCAAAGGCCCAACTTACTATTGCTGGACTTTTGGTCACTCGGTCAATTGCATCCAAAGGACTTATCAACGCGAGTTCCCACACAAGTTACCTGCCAAATTTTTAAAGAGCGGCTTACGTCGCGAGGACGCAGCAAACCACGGCCCAAAGGGCCGCAGAAAGGGCCGGGAAGTATAGCCCTGCGGCCATTCCCGTCAACATAAGTAGTCAGCGCGGGTCCGTTAAGGTCCCGTTGGTGCGGGAACTTAGGTGGGCTTGAAGCTGAGGGCGCGCATTATAGGGGTAGATGCGACCCTGTCAACGATCCGTCACGAATATATTATCGTGCTGGTAAATACTTGAAAGAGTTAAGTTTTTTCCAGCGTGACGCGGGCGAAACGGCGCGGGCCGAGCTGCACGATGTGGGTTTCGCCCACATTTAGACGCATCGCAGCATCCAGCACCTTTTCACCGTCGATCCGCACCGCCCCTTCGGCGACTTTTCGCCTGGCCTCCGAACCGCTGGCCGCCAGTCCAGCAGCCGTCAGCACCGCCGCCAGGGTGAGCGCACCGTCAGGCGCCGCAATCGGGGTTAATGGCAGGTCGCTCGGCAGGGTCTTTTGGGCAAAACGCGCCTGGAAATTGGCCTGGGCGCTCTTCGCTGCCGCCAAGTCGTGGAATCTGGCGACAATTTCGCTTGCCAGTTCGAATTTGACGTCGCGCGGATTGCGGCCCTCGTCCACCGCGCGCCTGAGCGCGGCGATCTCGCCCAGCGGCCGGAAGCTCAGCAGCTCGAAGTAGCGCCACATCAGCGTGTCCGAGATCGACATCAGCTTGCCGAACATGTCGTCGGCGCCATCGTTGATGGCGATGTAATTGGCCAGCGACTTCGACATTTTGTTCACGCCGTCCAGCCCCTCCAGCAGCGGCATGGTCAGCACCACCTGCGGCTCCTGGCCGTACTGCTGCTGCAGCTGCCGCCCGACCAGCAGGTTGAACTTCTGGTCGCTGCCCCCGAGCTCCACGTCCGCATGCAGCGCCACCGAGTCATAGCCCTGCACCAGCGGATACAGGAACTCGTGGATCGCGATCGGCTGATTGCTCTTGTAGCGCTTGGAGAAATCATCGCGCTCGAGCATGCGCGCCACCGTGTGCCTGGCGGCGATTTCGACCAATCCTGCGGCACTCATGCTGCCAAACCAGCGCGAGTTGAAATCGATGCGGGTCTTCACCGGGTCCAGGATGCGAAAGATCTGCTGCTCGTAGGTGCGGGCGTTGGCCTGTACTTCTTCCGGCGTCAACCGCGGTCGCGTGGCATTGCGTCCGGCGGGATCGCCGATCAGGCCGGTGAAGTCGCCGATCAGGAAGATCACCTCGTGGCCGAACTGCTGGAACTGGCGCATCTTGTTGATCAGCACCGTGTGTCCCAGGTGCAGATCTGGCGCGGTGGGATCGAAGCCGGCCTTGATCTTGAGCGGCGTGCCGCGCTTGAGCCTGGTTTCCAGCTCTTCGGGCAGCAGCAGATCCTGCGCGCCACGCGCCAGCTCCGCCATCTGCTCCTGGATTGACTCGTCGTTGTTGCTCATAGCGACCAGCGTAACTGTAGCAGGATGCGTGGCCGGCGCCGCGGCCGGCCGCGCCTGGCCGCGCCGTTAACGCAGCGGCATCGAGCCACGGCTTCGCGTATAAGCTAGCGCGCATGGCTCTCTACCTCGGCCTGATGTCCGGCACCAGCATGGACGGCATCGATGCCGCTTTATTGGAAATCGACGATGCCGGCATGCGCCTGCTGTCCGCCGTCTGCCGTGAATGGCCGCCGAATCTGCAGCGCCGGCTGCGCGCCCTGGCGGAAGACTACCAGCACATCGGCCTGATCGAGCTCGGGGAGCTCGACACCAGCGCGGCCAGGGAATTTGCCCAGGCCGGCGAGCAGCTGCTGCGCGCCAGCGAAGTGTCGCCGCATGCAGTGCGCGCGGTCGGCAGCCACGGCCAGACGGTGCTGCATCAGCCACGCGGCGAGACGCCGTTCACGCTGCAGATCGGCGATCCCAACATCATTGCCGAACGCTTGGGGGTCGACGTGGTGGCCGATTTCCGCCGCCGCGACCTGGCAGCGGGCGGCGAAGGCGCGCCGCTGATGCCGGCGTTTCACGCTGCCGCTTTCGGTGCGCCTGGCGAGCGACGCGCCGTGGTCAATATCGGCGGCATCGCCAACGTCACGCAGATGGCGGCCGACGGCAGCGTCACCGGCTTCGACACCGGACCGGGCAACTGCCTGCTGGATGGCTGGTCGCGCCGCCACCTTCAGCATGCCTACGATGCCAACGGTGCCTGGGCCGCCACCGGCACCGTGCACAGGTCGTTGCTGTCACGATTGCTGAGTGAGCAGTATTTCTCGCGCCCGCCCCCCAAGAGCACCGGCCGCGATACCTTCAGTGACGACTGGCTCGACCGGGCACTGACCGGGCTGTCGCTGGCGGCCGTCGACGTGCAGGCGACACTCAGTGAACTCACCGCGCTGAGCATCGCCGACTGCCTGCAGGCCGGCACCGGTACCGACCCCTCATGTGTGTTGATCTGCGGCGGCGGCGCCTTCAACGCCAACCTGATGGCGCGCCTGGCGCGTGCCCTGCCGCGCTCCCGGGTGGATACGACGGCGGCCTTCGGCATCGCGCCGGAGCACGTGGAGGCAGCCGGGTTCGCGTGGCTGGCGCACCGCTATGTATCGGGGCTGTCGGGAAATTTACCGGCCGTGACCGGCGCCAGGCACCCGGTACCGCTCGGTGCGCTCTACCGCGGCAGGCTGCTGTAATACGTTCTTAACCTCTGATCCGGCCGCGCGGCAGCTAGAATGGCTGTTCAATGGCTACAAAACGCGCACCGCGCGCCCATAAGATCGCCCAGGCCGCCATCGTGGATCAACCCGTCGCCGCCCCGCAGACGTTCATCAACCGTGAGCTGTCCTCGCTCGAATTCAACCAGCGGGTACTGGCGCAGAGCCTGGATCCGCGTGTGCCGCTGCTCGAGCGGCTGAATTTCCTGTGCATCTCATCCAGTAACCTGGACGAATTCTTCGAGATCCGGGTCGCGGGCCTAAAGCAGCTGCTCGAACTCGGCTCCACGCAGGCCGGCCCTGACGGGCTGGCGATCGCCGATCAGCTGGCGGCGATACATCAGCGCGCCACCAGCCTGGTGCACGATCAGTACGCCTGCCTGAACCAGGTGCTGCTGCCGGCGCTCGCCACCGCCGGCATCGAGGTCGTGGACCAGAAGGATTGGGACGCGGATACCCGGGCCTGGATCGAGCGTCACTTCCTGACCGAAGTCGAGCCGGTGTTAAGCCCGCTCGGCCTCGACCCGGCGCGCCCGTTCCCGCGTATCCAGAACAAGAGCCTAAACTTCATCGTCCGCCTGTCGGGCAAGGACGCCTATGGCCGCGACAGCGAACTGGCGATCGTGCAGGCGCCGCGCTCGCTGCCGCGCATCGTGGCGCTGCCGCACGGCGGCGGCCGCCGGCGCTTCGTCGCGCTGTCGAGCATCGTGGAGAGCTTCGTGGCGCATCTGTTCGAGGGCGTGCAGGTGCTGGGCTGCTTCCAGTTCCGGCTGACACGCAACAGCGACCTATTCATCGACGACGAGGAAGTCGACGATCTGCGGCGCGCACTGGAAGGCGAGCTGGCGCAGCGCCGCTACGGCGCTGAAGTGCGGCTCGAGACCGCCGCCAATTGCCCGGCCGACATGGTCGATTTCCTGCTGCAGCAGTTCGCGCTGACGCCGCTCGACTGCTACCTGGTTCCCGGGCCGGTCAACCTGAATCGATTTTCCGCCATCTACGATCTGGCGCAGCGTTCCGACCTGAAGTATCCGCCGTTCACGCCCGGGCTGCCGGCACGCCTGGTCGGCGTCACCGACCTGTTCGCGGCCATCCGGCAGCGCGACGTGCTGCTGCATCACCCGTATCGCAGCTTCGGTCCGGTCATGGACCTGCTGCGCCAGGCCGCCACCGATCCGGGCGTACTGGCGATCAAGCAGACGCTGTATCGCACCGGCGATAATTCGCCGATCGTGGACTCACTGGTGGCGGCGGCGATGGCAGACAAGGACGTCACCGTCATCATCGAACTGCGCGCGCGCTTCGACGAGGAGGCCAACATCGAGCTGTCCACCAGGCTGCAGGAAGCCGGCGCGCACGTGATGTACGGCGTGGTCGGCTACAAGACCCACGCCAAGATGACGCTGGTGGTGCGGCGCGAAGCCGATGGCATCCGCCGCTACTGTCACCTCGGCACCGGCAACTACCACCCGCGCACCGCCCGCGGCTACACCGACTACGGCCTGTTCACCTGCGACGAGGACATCGGCTCCGACGTGCACGAGATCTTCCTGCAGCTGACCAGCCTGACGCGCACCTCGAAGCTGCGGCGGCTGCTGCAATCGCCGTTTAATCTGCACGAATCGGTTCAGGCGATGATCGAGCGCGAGACTGCGCACGCGCTGGCGGGCAGGAAAGCCCGCATCATCGTCAAGCTCAATGCGCTGGTGGATCCCAGGACCATCGAGACGCTGTATCGCGCATCGCGCAGCGGCGTGCGCATCGATCTGATCATCCGCGGCGTGTGCGCCGTGCGTCCCGGCATTCCCGGCGTGTCCGACAATATCCGCGTGCTGTCGATCGTCGGCCGCTTCCTCGAGCACTCGCGCGCCTACTGGTTCGAGAATGACGGCTCGCCGGAGCTGTATCTGTCGAGTGCGGACTGGATGGAGCGCAACTTCTTCCGTCGCGTCGAGATCGCATTTCCGGTGCTGCACAAGGATCACCGCAAGCGCATCTTCAAGGACCTGGAGACTTTGCTGTCGGACAACACCAATGCCTGGGAGCTGCAGGCCGACGGCACCTATGTGCGCCTGACCCCTGACCAGTCGCCGCCGGTCGACGCGCAGGCGCTGATGCTGGAGCACTACGCCGGCTTGCCGGTGCCGCCCCCGCCATGACGCCATCGCCATGACCGAAAGCGGCTCGGCGCGCTACGCGTAGCTGACCTGGCCGGCGCGATGGCCGGAGAACACACGCAGCCGGATGCCCTGCGGACGCAGGAAATCGATCTCCAGCTGCAGGTCGGCCACCGTCAGCGGATGCTCCTTGAGCCAGCGCGCCGGAAAGCGCAGCTCCAGCGTTCCCCCGCGCGCACTGAGTTCGATATTCGGCAGCGGCGCGGCGCTGCGGCCACGGTGCAGCAGCACCGCCAGGCGCAGCAGCACGATCAGGTGCAGCGCCAGCCGGTCCCACGGCGGAATGAGATCTTCCAGTCCCTGCACCGTGAGCTTGCGGCGGTGGCTGCCCACCAGGCGCGCCAGCAGCTGCTGCTCTTCGCGCGCGAAACCGGGCATATCGGCGTTCTCCAGCAGATAGGCGCCGTGACGGTGATAGCCGCTGTGAGCGACGTCGAGCCCGATCTCATGCAGCCACGCCGCCCATTTGAGGCTCAGCTCGGCCAGCGGATCGGCCAGCTCCCAGGGAGTGCTGACCTGCGACAAAAACTGCAGCGCGCTGGCCTCCACCCGCCCGGCCTGTTCCAGATCGACATGGTAGCGGCGCTGCATCGAGCTCACGGTGCGCTCGCGCGCGTCCGAGCGCGTCATGCGGCCCACCATGTCGTACAGCAGACCGTCACGCAGCGCGCCGTCGACGAAACGCAGCTGCTGGATGCCCAGCGCATCGATGATCTCGGTCATGATCACCACGCCGCCCGGAAACACCGGTCGGCGTTCATCGGTGACCGCGTCCAGATCCAGCTCGCGCGTATGTCCGGCCTTGGTCAGTCGCTGCAGCAGCAGCTCGTTACCCGCCGGCGTGATGGCGCTCGACGCCGGATCGAGCTCGCGGATGCTGTCGGAGATCGCACGAATGGTGCCGGAACTGCCGAAGGCGCGGGTCCAGCCGCGGCGCAGGAACACCGCCTGGATCGGCTCCAGCTCCAGCCGCGCCGCCAGCCGCGCGCGCTCGATGCGTTTGGGCGACAGGCGGCCATCGCCGAAGAAGCGCTGGCTCAGCGACACGCAACCGATCTGCATGCTCTCGAGTTCCAGCGGCTCGAAGCGCTCGCCGATGATGATCTCGGTGCTGCCGCCGCCGATGTCGACCACCAGCCGGCGCTCGTCTTCGTTCGGCAGATTGTTCGCCACGCCCGAATAGATCAGGCGCGCTTCCTCCATGCCGGAGACGATTTCGATCGGGAAACCCAGCGCCTCGCGCGCACGCTCGAGAAACGCCTGCTTGCGGCGCGCCACGCGCAGCGCGTTGGTGCCCACGACGCGCACGTTGCTGGCGTGCATGTCGCGCAGGCGCTGACCGAAGCGCTCGAGGCAGGCGAGCGCGCGGGCCGCGGCCTCCTTGTCGAGCCGGCCATCCTCGCCGATGCCCGCGGCCAGGCGCACCATCTCCCGCAGACGGTCGATGATGACCAGCTGGCCGTGCGAATAGCGCGCGACCACCATGTGAAAACTGTTGGATCCGAGGTCTACCGCCGCGATGACTTCGTCGGTGGCGGGGCTCGCGCGGCTCATGGCCAGGCGAGTCGGCGGGAGAGAATCAGGCGCTGAACGAGGACCCGCATCCGCAGGTGGTCTTCGCGCTCGGATTGCGGATGACGAACTGCGCGCCATCGAGATTGTCGCGGAAATCGATCTCGGCGCCGCCCAGGTACTGGAAGCTCATCGGATCGATCAGCAGCTTCACACCCTGGTTCTCGACGCAGGTGTCGCCATCCTGGACCTGTTCGTCGAACTCGAAGCCGTATTGCAGGCCCGAGCAGCCGCCACCCTGCACGAACACGCGCAGCATGAGATTGGGATTGCCCTCACCGGCAATCAGCTCACTGACCTTGCGGGCCGCCGCATCGGTGAAAAGCAGCGGCGCATCGGAGGTCTCAGGGACGGTCTCTACAGCGGTATCAGTCATAATCACCAGTGTAGGCGTGCAGGCCAGGTACGTCAAAGCAACGGGCCAAAACTGAGTACTGGTCAACGGGTTATGTCCCAGGCATATGCTTAGCCATGCACGTTGACCCGGTATGCGGCATGACGGTTGACCCGAATGCCGCCATTTCACTGGATTACCAGGGCAGCCGCTATTACTTCTGCTGCCAGGGTTGCCTGGCGAGGTTCCGGGCGCAACCGGCCAGCTACCTGAAGCCGGTGGCATCGCCAGCGGCCGACCATACACCCGCCCCTGCGACAGCCACGCCGACGCGCGGTGCCGGCGACGTCATGTACACCTGCCCGATGCATCCGCAGATCCGGCACCTAGGTCCCGGCAGTTGCCCGATATGCGGCATGGCACTGGAACCGCTGGTGGCGACGCTGGTGGAGGACCACGCCGAACTCGACGACATGACGCGGCGCTTCGGTATCGGTGTCGTACTGACGCTGCCGGTGCTGATACTCGGTATGGGCGACATGCTGCCGGCGCTCAATCCGCAGCGCTGGCTTGCTCCTGCCATGGCCGGCTGGCTGCAGGGGTTGCTGGCCACGCCGGTGGTGTGGGGAGCCGGTTGGCCGCTGTTGGTGCGCGCCTGGCAGTCGTTTCGCCGCATGCGGCTGAACATGTTCAGCCTGATCGGACTGGGTACGCTGGCGGCCTGGTCATTCAGCGCGCTGGCACTGCTGTATCCGCAGCTGTTGCCGCCGGCATTCAAGACCGATGGCGCGGCACCGCTGTATTTCGAGTCGGCGGCGATGATCACCACGCTGGTGCTGCTGGGCCAGGTGCTGGAACTGCGTGCGCGTGCGCGCACCGGCAGTGCCATCAAGGCGCTGCTCGCGCTGGCGCCGAACAGTGCGCTGCGCATCGACGCCGACGGCCGCGAACACAGCGTGCCGCTGGAGCAGGTGCATGCCGGGGATCGCCTGCGCGTCAGGCCCGGCGACAAGCTGCCGGTGGACGGCGAGCTGCTCGAAGGCCGCTCGAGCGTCGACGAATCGATGATCAGCGGTGAGCCGATGCCGGTCGAGAAGCTGCCCGGCTCAAAGCTTACGGCCGGCACGCTCAATCAGACCGGAAGTTTCATCATGCGTGCCGAGCAGGTCGGCAGCGATACCATGCTGGCGCAAATCGTGCGTATGGTCAGCGACGCCGGACGGTCGCGCGCGCCGATCCAGAAGCTCGCCGACCGCGTCGCCGCCTGGTTCGTGCCGGCGGTGATCGGCTGTGCGCTGGTCACCTTCGCGATCTGGGCCGCGGTGGGACCGGCACCGGCAATGGCGCATGCGCTGGTCGCGGCGGTCGCCGTTCTGATCATTGCCTGTCCGTGCGCGCTGGGACTTGCGACGCCGATCTCGATCATGGTGGGTGTCGGCCGCGGCGCGCAGCAGGGGGTGCTGATCAAGGATGCGGAAGCGCTGCAGCTCATGGAGCAGGTGGACACCATCGTGCTCGACAAGACCGGCACGCTCACCGAAGGCCGGCCGCTGGTACAACGCGTGGTTGCAGCGCCCCCCTATCGCGAATCCGATGTGCTGGCCTACGGTGCCGCGCTCGAGCGCGCCAGCGAGCATCCGTTGGCGCGCTCGATTCTGCAGCACGCCGCCGAACATTCGGCGCCGGCGCTTGCCGTCACCGGCTTCGAGTCGGTCACCGGACAGGGCGTACGCGGCGTCGTTGCCGGAGTCGACGCGGCCTTTGGCAACGAGGCACTGATGCGCAGCCGCGGCGTTGAAGTGCCCGCCTCGGACCCGGCGCTGTCGGCCGCGCGCGCCGCGGGCGAGACCCTGATGTTGCTCGCACTCAAGGCGGCCTACGCCGGCTTCATCAGTGTCGCCGATCCCGTGAAACCGCATGCGCAGCAGGCGGTGGCGCAGCTCAAGGCCGAAGGCCTGCGCCTGGTGCTGCTGACCGGAGATAGCGCCGCCGCGGCCACGGTGGTGGCGCGCTTCACCGGCATCGATGATGTGCAGGCGGGGGTGATGCCGCAGGACAAATACCGCCATATCCAGGCGCTGCAGCAGCAGGGCCGCGTGGTGGCGATGGCCGGAGACGGCATCAACGACGCCCCGGCGCTGGCACAGGCGCAGGTCGGCATCGCGATGGGTACCGGCACCGACATCGCGATGAACAGTGCGCGCATCGTGCTGGTGAAGGGCGACCTGCGCGGCATCCTTGCGGCGCGCCGGCTCAGCCGCCGCACCATGCGCAACATCCGCCAGAACCTGTTCTTCGCCTTCGTCTACAACATCGTCGGCGTGCCGCTCGCCGCCGGTGTGCTGTACCCGGCTTTCGGGCTGCTGCTCAGTCCGACGATCGCCAGTGCGGCGATGGCGGCCAGCTCGGTATCGGTCATCGCCAATGCGCTGCGCCTGCGCGCGTTTCCGGCACGCGCGGCACACTGAATTCACTGCGCCGCACGATGACCTTGGTCGCCGGCGTGGTGAATGCCTGCGGTGCGTCGTCCCAGTCGGCGATGACGGTCGCGACCGCGAGCGGATCGAAGCCGCCGCTGGCGACCAGATCGATGACCTGCGGAATGGCGGCGCGCGCGTGCGACACGCCCACATGCAGCGTACTGCTGTTGGCGTACATCTGCATCAGCGGCAGCCCGGTGCTGCCGGCGAAATAAAATCCCACCGCGGTACAAACGCCGCCGGCATCCAGCGAGCGCAGCGCGTAGCGCAGGCCGGCGGCGCTGGCGCTGGCCTCGACCGCAATCCGGTAATCGCCGTGCGTGCGCGGTGCATTGCGCTGGAACCAGCGCGCACCGGGCTGCGATTGGATCGCCCGGGCGCCGAGCCGCTCGGCAATCGCGAGGCGCTCGGCGTGATGATCGACGTAGTCGACCCGCGCTGCGCCCAGCGCCACCGCCATGCCGGCCGCGTACAGGCCGATGCTGCGGGCGGCGCCCCCGACCACCAGCACCGCCGCGTCGGGACATCGCGCCAACGGCGGTGCCACCGCGCGCCAGGCGTCCGGCATGTTGTCGCTGGCACTGGCGAGCCGCATCGGATCGACCGATGCCGGCACCGGCACCAGCATCGCATCGGCATACGGCACGCGCAGCAGATCGCTGACCGCGCCGCCCCAGGAACCCATCGATGCGCCAAAACCGTAGGCGTTCAGCACAGTGGCGCCCGCCCGGCTGCACCGGGAAGTCAATCCGTCGCCGCAGTTGCGGCAGCCACCGCAGGAAATCGCCCACGGCACGATGACCAGCTGGCCGGGCTTGACACCCCGCACCTCATCACCGCAGGCCACCACCTGCGCGATGCATTCGTGACCGATCGCGAATGGCGCTCGATAGGGATGCGCTCCCAGCAGATCGGTCGTGATCGGATCCAGGTAATGCAGCGCCACACCGGCGCGCATCGCGGTGGTCACACGGTTGAAGATCGGCAGGTTGTCGCCGTCGCAGCGTGCGGCGATCACCGGGCGTACCAGGGCCTCGAGCGCCCCGCCCAGCGTGGGTTCGGCCACCGAGCGCCAGTCGACTCGGCGCGGACCTCAGTAGGTGAGCTCGCGCATCGCCTACCGGATCGCGATCACTGGCGACGCCGCTGCAGCTCCTCGAGCTTGAGCTTCAATTGCTCGAGTTTCTGTCCGGCCTCGCCCAGCTTGCCGGCGGCGGTCAGCTGCTGATAGTCGGACAGGTCGTGCGCCGCATCGGCAATCAGCGCATTGAGATCCTCGGGCCCGGCCGCTCGCGCGCCCGCGCCCGCAACGGCGGCGGCGGCGGTGGGC
>DATAJH010000026.1:0-4338 GCA_036262215.1 Steroidobacteraceae bacterium | reverse complement strand
CACGATGGCGTGATCGCCTTCGGCGGCGGCTCGGCTCTGGATGCCGGCAAGGTGATCGCCTTCATGTCGGGCCAGACGCGTCCGCTATGGGATTTCGAGGACGTCGGCGACTGGTGGACACGCGCCGACCGGCGCGGCATCGCCCCGGTGGTCGCGGTGCCGACCACGGCCGGCACCGGCTCGGAGGTCGGTCGCGCCGGCGTGGTCATCAACGAGGCCACGCACCAGAAGAAGATCATCTTTCATCCGCAGATGATGCCCGGGGTGGTGATCAGCGATCCGGAACTCACCGTCGGTCTGCCGCCGGCGATCACGGCGGCCACCGGCATCGATGCGTTCGTGCACTGCTTCGAGGCCTACTGCGCGCCCGGATTTCATCCGCTCGCCGACGGCATTGCGCTCGAAGGCATGCGCCTGATCCAGACCTATCTGCCACGCGCATGCGACAACGGGCGCGATATCGAGGCCAGATCGCGCATGCTGACGGCGGCCAGCATGGGCGCGACCGCGTTCCAGAAGGGGCTCGGCGGCGTGCACGCCATCGCGCATCCGGTCGGCGCGTACTTCAACACCCACCATGGGCTCACCAACGCGATCGTGCTGCCCTATGTCATGGTGCATAACCGCCCGGCCATCGAAGACCGCCTGCAGGTCATCGCCCGCACGCTGGACCTGTCCGGCGAGCCGTATCGTGCCGTATTCGACTGGGTGCTCGCGTTCCGCCAGCGACTGCGCATCCCGCATACGCTGGCCGAGATCGGCGTTCCACTGAGCAACCCCGACACGATCGGGCACGAGGCATCGCTCGATCCGTCAGCGGCCGGCAATCCGCTGCCCACGGATGCCGTCACCTACGCACGCCTGTTCCGCTCCGCGGTGAAGGGCGACCTGACCCTGGCCGGCTGAAGCGCCAGTGGCTGCCCGGGTCGACACCGATGTCACTGATGCCATCGCCGCGCTGCCGTGCTGGAGCGGCGCGGTGCAGATCGCCTCATTGGCCGGCGGCCTCACCAACCGCAATTTCCGCGTCAGCGATCAGAGCCGGCAGAGCTTCGTGGTGCGCATCGGCCGCGAGCTGCCCGAGCACGGGGTGATGCGATTCAACGAGCTGGCGGCGGCGCGCGCCGCGTACGCGGCCGGTATTGCGCCGCAGGTGATCTATGCGGCCAACGGCTTCATGGTCAGCCGCTTCGTCGTCGGCGATGCGCTGACACCGGAGCGGGTACGCGAGCCGCGCATGCTCGAGCGCATCACGGCGCTACTGCGTCGCTGCCACGATGATATTCCCGGCTACTTCGAAGGTCCGGCGGTGCTGTTCTGGGTGTTCCAGATCATCCGCGGCTACCTGCGCTTCCTGGCGGCGCGCGCCGCAGCGCGCGAGAAGGAGTCCCTGGCCGCGCTCGCCGCCCGGGCCGAGCGGCTCGAGCGGGCGGTGGGAGCGGTGAATATCGTGTTCGGCCACAACGATCTGCTGGCCGCCAATCTGATCGACGACGGCCAGCGCTTGTGGCTGATCGACTGGGACTACGCCGGGTTCAACACGCCGCTGTTCGACCTCGCCAACCTCGCCACCAACAACGAACTGGATGGCGCGCTCGAAACAGCGCTGCTGGAGAGCTATTTTGGCGGATCGGTGACGCCGGCCACGAGGCAGGCATTCGCGGCCATGCAGTGCGCCTCGCTGCTGCGCGAGACGCTGTGGGCGGCGGTGTCCACGCTGACCTCGAACATCGATTTCGATTACCGCAGCTATCGCGCGGACTACCAACGGCGTTTCGAGCTACGTTGCCAGCAATTCGACCGCCACTATGGCTGAGCTGCCCTCGCAGGCGCGCGCCGTGGTCATCGGTGGCGGCATCGTCGGCTGCTCGACCGCCTATCACCTGGCGAAGCTGGGCTGGGCCGACACCATCATCATCGAGCGCCACAAGCTCACCTCCGGCTCGACGCATCACGCCGCAGGACTGGTGGGACAGCTGCGCAGCAGCGCCAACATCACCCAGCTGCTGGGACGATCGGTGGCGCTGTACCAGACGCTGGAATCGGAGACCGGGCTGGCCAGCGGCTGGAAGATGAACGGCGGGTTGCGCCTGGCCTGTAATGAGGCGCGCTGGATTGAACTCAAGCGCCAGGCCACCAGCGCGCACTCATTCGGTCTGGAGATGCAGCTGCTCACGGCGCGCGAGGCGCAGCAGATGTGGCCGCTGATGCAGGTCGCAGACGTGGTCGGCGCGGCGTTTCTGCCCACCGACGGCCAGGTCAATCCGAGCGACATCACGCAGTCGCTGGCCAGGGGCGCGCGCCTGCGCGGCGTGCGCATCTTTGAAGATACCAGCGTGCTGGGATTCGAGTTCGACCGCGGCCGTGTCAGCGCGGTGCTCAGCTCGCGCGGGCGCATCGCGTGCGACATCGTGGTGAACTGTGCCGGCCAATGGGCACGCCAGATCGGGCTGCTGGCCGGTGTCAACGTGCCGTTGGTGTCGGTACAGCACCAGTACCTGATCACCGATGCCATCCCTGGAGTGACAGCGGGACTACCGACGCTGCGCGATCCGGACCGGCTGACGTATTTCAAGGAGGACGTCGGGGCACTGGTCATGGGCGGCTACGAGCCCAACCCGCGGCCCTGGGCAGTGGAGGGTTTTCCGGACAATTTTAACTTCCAGCTGCTGCAGCCGGACTGGGAGCATTTCCAGCCCATTCTCGATCAGGCCATGGCGCGGGTACCGGCGCTCGCCGCCGCCGGCGCCAGGGAGCTCATCAACGGACCGGAAAGCTTCACTCCGGACGGCAATTTCATTCTCGGGGCGGCGCCGGAGGTCGCAGGCTTCTACGTTGCTGCGGGATTCAATGCGTTTGGCATCGCCTCAGGCGGTGGCGCCGGGCAGGTGCTGGCCGAGTGGATCGTTGGCGGGGAAGCGCCCTGCGACCTGTGGCCGGTCGACATCCGGCGCTTCGGTCCGCCGCACGCCGACATCGGCTGGGTGCGCGCACGCACACTGGAACTGTACGGCAAGCACTACGCCATCGCCTGGCCGGGCGAGGAACACGCGAGCGCTCGGCCGCTGCGCCGCTCGCCGCTGTATGAATACCTGCGTGCCGCCGGCGCGGTGTTCGGCGAGAAATTCGGCTGGGAGCGGCCGAACTGGTTCGCCGCTGCAGGCGAGCCGGCCCATGACCACTACAGTTTCGGCAGGGCGAACTGGTTTACCGCCGTGGCGCGCGAGCACCAGGCGGCTCGCGAGCGCGTGGCACTGTTCGACCAGAGTTCGTTCGCGAAATTCGAATTACACGGTCGTGATGCCGAGCAGGCGCTGAGCTGGATCTGTGCCAACGATGTAGCGAAGCCGGCCGGCAGCCTCGTCTATACCCAGATGCTCAACCGTAACGGCGGCATCGAGTGCGACCTGACCGTCGTACGCGTCGCGGCCGACTGCTTTTACATCGTGACCGGAACCGGCTTCGCCACCCATGATTTTGACTGGATCTCGCGGCAGATTGGCGCAACGCTGGACGCTCGGCTCAACGACGTGACTTCGCACTATGCCGTGCTGGCGCTGATGGGGCCGGCGGCGCGCCGGGTGCTCGAACGACTGACCGACGATGATGTCGGCAATGCAGCGTTTCCGTTTGGCCAGGTGCGATCGCTGCATGTGGCCGGCGCAGCGCTGCTCGCGCTGCGCGTCACGTATGTCGGCGAGCTCGGCTGGGAACTGCACGTGCCGGTCGACTACGCCGCGACTGTCTACGACGCGTTGATGCGCGCCGGCTCGGATCTGGGTATCGCCAACGCCGGCTATCGGGCCATCGAGAGCCTGCGGCTGGAGAAGGGCTACCGCGCCTGGGGCGCCGATATCGGTCCTGACCACACGCCACTGGAGGCCGGACTGGCCTGGGCGGTCAAGCTGAAGACGGCCATCCCGTTTCTTGGTCGCGAGGCGCTCGAGCAGCAGCAGCGCTCGCCGTTGAAGAAGTGGCTGTGTGCGTTCACCAGCGACGATCCGACTGTCATGCTGTTCGGACGCGAAACGATTTACCGCGATGGGGAACGCGTCGGCTGGCTCGGCAGCGGCGGCTACGGCCACACGCTCGGCGTCGCCGTAGGTCTTGGCTACGTTCGCAGGCCGCAGGGCGTCAGTCGCGAATATCTGGCGGCCGGAAGCTACGAGCTGGAGGTGGCCAGCAAGCGCGTTGCCTGTCGCATCCACCTGGAACCTTTGTACGATCCGAAGATGCAGCGCGTGCGCGCCTGAGCGCCGGCGGTCGTGGCGCGGATCAGCGCCGTGGCGGAATTGCTCTATGGCGGACAGGTCGAACTGAAGGTGGTCGCCTATGGTC
>DATAJH010000025.1:0-10709 GCA_036262215.1 Steroidobacteraceae bacterium | reverse complement strand
GCGGAGCGCGACACGAACCGGGTGTGCGTCGGCAGCGTCGCCTCGACCTGCACGCGCTCGATCGCCGCCGCACTGCCGGCGGCGGCCGCGGGTTGAAACGACGCGGTGCGCACGGTGGCCACGACGATGCTGCCCGCCGGGGCCTCCACCGTGACGATGGCGTTGCTGGCGTACACCGGGCGGCGAAAGCGGAATGCCGAATCCACCGCCATGACGTCGCTGATCTGACCGACGCCTAGCAGCGCGGCGACGCGCGGCATCAGATCCTTGCCGAAGGTGGTGGACGGGCCGAACAGGTGCGTGTAGCCGCGCGCCAGGGCCGCGATCTGCGGCGCCTGCACCGCCGCCAGTGCCTCGGCGTTCTCCGCGCGCTCGATCATCAACACCCGCCGCACACCGCCGAGTGCGGCCGCCTCGGCCGCCACCGCGCCGGCATCGGCCGCCAGTACCGCGATATCGATCTCGACCTGCCCGATCGCCTGCACGCAACTCACGCACTTGGCGGTGCTGGGATTGAGCTTGCCCTGGAAATGCTCGGCAATGACCAGCGCCCGGTTCATCTACAGAACTCCGCGCTGCTTCAGCGCCGCGACCAGCTCGGCCGCATCCTTGACCATGACGCCGCGCGAGCGCACCGCCGGCGGCTCGAACTTCAGCGCCCGAATGCCCTGCGCTGGCGCTGCAACGCCAAGCTCGGCCAGCGTGGTGACCTCGAGCGGCTTCTTTTTCGCTTTCATGATATCCGGCAGCTTGATGTAGCGCGGCTCGTTGAGGCGCAGATCCGTGGTCACGACTGCCGGCAGATCAATCTCGATGGTCTCCAGCCCGGCATCAACCTCGCGCGTCACGCGCGCGCGGCCGGCCTCGAGTGCCAGCTTCGAGGCGTAGGTCGCCTGCGGCCGCTCCCACAGCGCCGCCAGCATCTGCCCGGTCTGGCCGTTGTCGTCATCGATCGCCTGCTTGCCCAGGATCACCAGCTGCGGCTGGTGCTTTTGCACCAGCTTCAGGAACACCTGCGCCGCGGTCAGCGGCTCCACCGGGACGTCCACCTGCACCAGCAGCGCGCGGTCGGCCCCCATCGCGAGCGCGGTGCGCAGCTGCTGCTGCGCTTCGGTCGGGCCGATGCTGATCGCGATCACCTCGCTCGCAAGATTGCGCTCCTTGATGCGCAGCGCCTCCTCCAGTGCAATCTCGTCGAACGGGTTGATGCTCATCTTGACCCCATCGGTCACGACGCCGGAACCGTCCGGCTTTACCCGCACGCGCACGCTGAAATCGATGACACGCTTTATGCCTACCAGAATCGGACTCATGCGTTACGCACCCCCGCTGTAAATCAGCGCCGACATCATATCGTTAACAGGCATGGCCTCAAGCGCCGCGCGGTCGGAAAAGCGCTGCAGGATATTCCCGGCCTGCATGCTGGGGAAATGATCGCGCACGCTGGCCTCGAATTTACGCCTCAGCAGCGGCAGTCCCTCGGCGCGCCGCAGACGATGCCCGATCGGATAATCCACCGCAACCCGGCGCGAGCTGCTGCCGTCGCGAAAGAACAATTGGATGGCGTTTCCGATAAAGCGCTTGGCCGGATCGTAGTAATCGCGCGTGTAATCGCGGTTCTCCACCACCTGCATCAGGGCACGCAGCGCGTCGATGCGCGGATCGCGGGCCACCGCGTCCTCGTAGTCCGACGCGTTCAGGCGGCCGAAGATCAGCGGCACCGCCACCATGTACTGGATGCAGTGGTCGCGGTCGGCCGGATTGTTCAGCGGCCCGGTCTTGTCGATGATGCGTACGCCGGGCTCCTGGGTTTCGATCACGATGCGCTCGATCTGGTCCAGGCGCGATGCCGCCTCGGCATGCAGCGTCATGGCCGCCTCGACCGCGGTCTGCGCGTGAAACTCGGCCGGAAATGAAATCTTGAACAGCACGTTTTCCATGACGTAGCAGCCGAACGGCTGCGGCAGCGCAAAACTGCGGCCGTGGTACAGCACGTCGTAAAAGCCCCAGGTCTTTGCCGACAGCGCCGACGGATAGCCCATCTCACCGCGCAGCGCCAGCAGTGCATGCCACACCGCCCGGCTGGTGGCATCGCCGGCCGCCCAGCTCTTGCGCGACCCGGTGTTGGGTGCATGGCGGTAGGTACGCAGTGCGCCGCCGTCGATCCACGCATTGGAGACCGCATTGATGACCTGATCGCGCGTGCCGCCGAGCATGGCCGCGACCACCGCCGTGGATGCGACCCGCACCAGCAGCACATGATCCAGGCCGACGCGATTGAAGCTGTTCTCCAGCGCCAGCACTCCCTGGATCTCGTGCGCCTGGATCATCGCCTGCAGCAGCGCGCGCACGGAGAGCGGCTCGAGTCCGGCTTGCGCTGCGGTGCGCGAGCGATAATCCGCCACCGCCAGAATCCCTCCCAGGTTGTCGGACGGATGACCCCACTCGGCCGCCAGCCAGGTGTCGTTGAAATCCAGCCAGCGGATCATGGTGCCGATATTGAATGCCGCCGACACCGGATCGAGCTCGTAGGGCGTGCCCGGTACCCGGGCCCCGCCGCGCATGCCGATACCGGGCACCACCGGACCGAGGAGCTTGACGCAGGCCGGGAAGCGCAGCGCCTGAAAGCCGCAGCCCAGTGTGTCCATCAGGCAGTAATAGGCGGTCTCGCGCGCCAGCTCGCTCGGCGTCGCATAGTCCAGTGTGTAATCAGCAATGGCGCTCAGCACCGCATCCGGAGCTGCGCGCTCGGCCGACTTGTGGTCCTGGGACATCGCTGCTGCTGCCAGGTGCGCGCGCGTCAGGGTCGGTCGGCCAGCGCGACGAACGGCAGGTTTTCCGGGCCGGTGTAATTCGCGCTCGGCCGGATGATCTTGCCGTCGATGCGCTGCTCGATCACGTGCGCCGCCCATCCGGCGGTACGCGCCACCACGAACAGCGGCGTGAACATCTCGGTAGGCACGCCCATCAGGTGGAACGACACGGCCGAATACCAATCGAGATTCGGGAACATGTTCTTCACCGCCCGCATCACCGATTCGATGCGTTCGGCGACGTTGAACAGCGGCAGCTCGCCTGCGGCCGCGGCCAGACCCTGCGCCACGCGCTTGATGACTTCGCTGCGCGGATCGGCGGTGGTGTAGACCGGGTGACCGAAGCCGATGATCAGCTGCCGGTCGGCCACGCGCGCGCGGATGTCGGCCTCGGCCGCATCGGGCGAGTCGTAGCGCTGCTGGATCTCGAACGCGACCTCGTTGGCACCGCCGTGCTTGGGGCCGCGAAGCGCACCGATGGCGCCGGTGATGCAGGAATACAGATCCGAGCCGGTACCGGCGATCACGCGCGCGGTAAAAGTGGAAGCGTTGAACTCATGCTCGGCGTACAGGATCAGCGAGGTATGCATCGCCCTGATCCACAACTCGCTGGCCGGCTTGCCATGCAGCAGATGCAGAAAATGCGCGGCGATCGAGTCGTCGTCGGTATTCACGTCGATGCGCCGCCCGTGATGACTGAAGTGATACCAGTAGCACAGCATCGAGGGCAGGCACGCCAGCAACCGATCCGACAGCTCGCGCGCCGCCGCCAGCGCGTGTTCCGGGCTCTCCGGTGCAAGGCATCCGAGCACCGACACGCCGCTGCGCAGCACATCCATCGGGTGACTCTCGCGCGGCAGCAGCTCGAGCGCGCTGCGCAGCGCCGGCGGCAGATCGCGCCATGCCGCAAGCCTTGCCTTATAGGCCGCCAGCTCGCGCACATTGGGAAATTTCTCGTGAATCAGCAGATAGGCGATCTCCTCGTACTCGGATCGCTCGGCGATGTCGAGAATGTCGAAGCCGCGGTAATGCAGATCGTTGCCGGCCAGGCCCACGGTGGACAGGGCGGTATTGCCGGCCACGACCCCCGACAGCGCTACCGATTTCTTCGCCACTCAGCGGCCCTTACCGGCGGCAAACAGCCGGTCCAGATGCTGTTCGAAGGCGTCGTAGTCCAGATACTGGTACAGATCCGCCCGCGTCTGCATGTGCTCGATCATGTTGCGCTGCGTGCCATCGCGGCGGATGGCCTCGTAGGTCGCCAGCGCCGCGGCATTCATGGCGCGGTAGGCGGCGCAGCAATACAGCACGATGTCGACACCGGCCGCAGCCAGCTCATCGCGGCCGAACAGCGGCGTGCGGCCGAACTCGGTGATGTTGGCCAGTATCGGCACGCCGACCGCCTGGCGGAAGCGCCGATACTGTTCCAGCTCGCTGATCGCCTCGGGGAATATCATATCTGCCCCGGCTTCGACGCAGGCCAGCGCGCGCTCGATGGCGCGCTCGAGCCCCTCGCTCGCGAGCGCATCGGTACGCGCCATGATGACGAAGTCGCGATCGGTACGGGCGTCGACCGCTGCCTTGACCCGATCGACCATCTCCGCCAGCGGCACGATCTCCTTGCCGGGACGATGGCCGCAGCGCTTGGTCTGCACCTGATCCTCGATGTGCAGGCCCGCAGCCCCGGCCTTGGCAAAACTACGCACCGTGCGTGCGATGTTGAACGCCCCGCCCCAGCCGGTATCGGCATCCACCAGCAATGGCAGCGCACAGGCATCGGTGATGCGGCGGATGTCCACCAGCACATCATCCATGGTACTGATGGCCAGGTCGGGCACGCCGAGCGAATTGGCCGCCAGGCCGCCGCCGGAAATATAGATGGCCCGAAAACCGGTGGCTGCAGCCATGCGCGCCACATAGGCATTGATGGTACCGACCACCTGCAGCGGCCGCTCGTCCCGGAGCGCGGCGCGAAATCGCGCGCCGGCAGATAATGCAGTTGCGGATGCGGTTTCCATCCGCCGAACCCTACACTAGCTGGCGCGCTTAATAAAACCTCGAGCGGCAGCGGGAGACGATGGCCATGGGCTTGCAGACACGACGCAATGTGACCGGGCACGACGGCGCCCGGCCCGGAGCCCCACGCGTGCCCTACCGACGCTCGGCGCTGATGCAGGATCGACTGGCTGACAATCGCGCGCGCATCATGCGCGCCACGCGCCAGCTGATCGCCCGCGGCGGCTTTCGCTGCGCGCGCATCGCGGCGGTGGCCGCCGCGGCCGGGCTGTCGACCGGCTCCATCTACCGCTATTTCCCATCCCAGGCACAACTGTTCATCGAGGTGCTCACCGCAGCCGTGAGCCACGAGATAGAGCTGCTGGAGAGCATCAGCGCCGCGCAGGGGGCGGCGGCAGTGCGGCTGAAAAATGCGGTGGAAAGCTTCGCCCGCCGTGCGCTCGAAGGCCGCAACCTGGCCTACGCGTTCATCGCCGAACCGATCGGCGCCCAGGTCGATGTGGCGCGCATGCGCTCGCGGCGCGAATTCTGCCAGGTGTTCCAGCGCCTGCTGGCGGCCGGCGTGCGCAGCGGCGAATTCCCGCCGCAGGACGTGGAGGTCGGCGCCGCCTGCATCGTCGGCGCCTTCACCGAGGCGCTGGTGGGGCCGATCGCGCCGGGCAGCAAGGCGGTCACGCCGCGCGCACGCGCGCGCCTGATCGCGGCCATCAGCCGGTTCTGCGTGCGCGCGGTCAGGCCCTGACGCGAACCGTCCACTCGCGCCAGATCGCCATGGCGACCGCCAGCACCACCGGTCCGGTGAACAGGCCCACCAGCCCGAATGCCGACAGTCCGCCCAGCGCGCCGAACAGCACGATCAGGAACGGCACGTGCGTGGCACTGCTGATCAATATCGGGCGCAATACCTGGTCGGCCGGATGCACCAGCACCGCACCCCAGGTCAGCATCACGATGCCCTTCCACACCAGGCCGATCGACAGCAGATAGACACCGACCGGCACCCAGACGATGGCCGTGCCCACCAGCGGCACGATCGACAGTATGCCGGTCAGCGCGCCGAGCAGCACCGGAGCTCCCAGGCCCACCACCCAATAGCCGATGCCCGCCAGCACACCCTGCGTAATCGCGGTGATCAACAGTCCGTACACCACCGCGCGCGTCATCTTGCCGGCCGTGACGACGTAGGCATTGAGCCGGTCGCCAAAGAACCCCTCGAGCACCTGGTCCGCCTGGGTGGCGATGGTCTCGCCGTCGCGAAAGAAGAAGAACAAGGTCAGCAGGGTGAGTGACAGTTTCACGATGTTGCGGCCGACGCTGCCGAGGACGCGGCCCAGGTCGCTCGCCCAGCTCAGGATCCATGCGCTCAGTTGCCGCGTCAGCTCGGTCGGATCAGTCGCGTACTGGTCCATCGTGTCCTGGATCTTCTGCCCGACCCAGGGGATGCGGCCGAGGAAGTTCGGCACCGCCTGCTGCCCCTGTGCCAGATACCTGGTGATGCTCTGGTAGGCCGAGATCAACTCGCCCTGCACCAGCACCAGCACCCACAGCACCGGCAGCACCACGGCGCACCCCAGAACCAGCGTCATCAGCAGCGCCGCAATCGTGCGGTAGCCGTGCAGCAGGCGGCGCAGCCGGCGGTACAGCGGCCAGCTCGCATAAGCCAGGATCGCCGCCCACACGATCGGCGTGATGAAGGGCGCCAGTATCAGCAGGCACAGCAGCGCCAGGCCCACCAGCAGCACCGCCAGCAGCAGTGGCCGAACCCAGGACGAGGCGGGCGGAGTCATGGCTTCAGCCGCGCGAGCGCGACCCGCGAGCGTGTGGGCCGCTGCAGCGCGTCGCAGATATAGCGATCGGCCGCGAGCAGCGCGTCGAGTCGCACTCCGGTATCGATGCCGAGTCCGTCGAGCATGTAGAGCAGGTCCTCAGTCGCCACATTACCCGACGCACCGGGCGCGTAGGGACAGCCGCCGAGCCCGGCGACCGATGCATCGAATACCGCCACGCCAAGCTCCAGCGCCGCATACACGTTGGCCAGCGCCTGGCCGTAGGTATCATGGAAATGACCGGCAAGCCGCTCGATCGGTACGCGCCGTGCGACCGCCTGGATCATCGCCGCGGTCTGCCCCGGGGTGCCGACCCCAATGGTATCTCCGAGTGAGATCTCATGGCAGCCCATCTCATGCAGCGCGCCGGCAACGCCGGCCACCGCCGCCGGCGCGACGGCGCCCTGGTACGGACAGCCGAGCACGCACGACACGTAGCCGCGCACCGGTATCGCGCGCTCGCGCGCGGCGCGCATCACCTGCTCGAATCGTTGCAGGCTCTCGGCAATCGAACAGTGAATATTGTGCTGCGAGAAGCTCTCGGATGCGGCGCCGAACACCGCCACCTCGTCGGCGCCGGCCGCCAGCGCGGCCTCGAAGCCCTTAAGGTTGGGCGTCAATGCCGAGTAGGTCAGACCGGCTCGCCGCGGCACGCCGCGCATCACCGCATCGTGATCGGCCATCTGCGGTACCCGCCTCGGGGATACGAATGCGGTGGCTTCGATATGGCGCAGCCCGGAATCGGCCAGCCGGCGGATCAGTTCCAGCTTCACTTGCGTGGCCACGATCGCGCTTTCATTCTGCAGCCCGTCGCGCGGCCCGACCTCCACCAGCCTGACTCGCGCCGGCATCATGCGGGCGGGGACGCCGGGCGCGGCGACTCCAGCGTGGCCTCGAAATCGATCAGCTCGACGCCTTCCCTGACCTGCTCTCCGACCGCGGCCCGAAAGCCGCGCAGCGTGCCGTTGGCCGGCGCACAGATCGTATGCTCCATCTTCATCGCTTCCAGGATCAGCAGTGGTGCGCCCTTCATCACCACACTGCCCGCCTTGACCAGCTGCGCGATGACCCTTCCGGGCATCGGCGCCGTGAGGCTGGCCTCGGCCACGTACGCATCCACCGCCGAGCGCAGCGGATCGCGCAGCCGCAGCCGGAATTCATCACCGCCGATGACGATGCGCAGCTGGCCCGCATCCTGCTCGATCTGCACCCGCACGGCGTCAGCGCCGAACCGCAGATGAAACAGGTCGTTGCCCTCGGCTCGCAGCGCCGCGGCGGCGCCGTGTTCAGCGATGCCAAGCCACATTCCTTCGGGGCGATACTCCACCACCACGGCCGTGGCGCCGCCCACCTGACCGGGTTCGAACTCCAGCGTGCGCCGCAGATGGCCGTTGAGCCGCCAGCCATCGCCGGCGTCCCAGACCGAGGCGGTCGCAGGATGCTCCTGCCCGATGATCCACAACGCGGCGGCCGCCAGCACCAGCGCATCGGCCGGCCGCGGGCTGCCGGTCACCAGCTCGCGTTCGCGCTCGATGAAACCGATGTCCAGTAGTCCGCTGGCAAACACCTGGTTGCCGGCCAGCCGGCGCAGAAACATGACATTGTTGCCCACCCCGGCAATTCGTACCTGCGACAGCGCGCCGCGCAGCGCCGCGAGCGCTTCCTGGCGCGTGCCGGCATGCACGATCAGCTTGGCGAGCATCGGATCGTAATCAATCCCGACCCTGTCCCCCGCCTGCGTGCCAGTCTCGATCCGCAGCGCGCTGGATGCGGCCGGCAGCTCGAAGCGGTGCAGCAGCCCGCTCGATGGCAGGAATCCGGCCTCGGGGATTTCGGCGTACAGACGCACCTCGATCGCATGTCCGCGCAGCGCAATCTCAGCCTGGCGCCGCGGCAAGGCTTCTCCGGCGGCGACCCGCAGCTGCCATTCCACCAGATCGATGCCGGTGATCATCTCGGTGACCGGATGTTCGACCTGGATGCGCGTATTCATCTCCATGAAGTAGAAGCCGCCCGCCGGCTCGAGCAGGAATTCCACCGTACCGGCCCCGCTATAAGCCACCGCGCGCGCGGCATCGCAGGCCGCCTGCGTCATGCGTTCGCGCTGCAGGTCGCCCAGATGCGGAGCCGGGGCTTCCTCCAGCACTTTTTGATGGCGCCGTTGCGCTGAGCAATCCCGCTCGAACAGGTGCAGCACCTGCCCGTGGCTGTCGCCGAAGATCTGCACCTCGATGTGACGCGGATTGAGCAGGTACTTTTCCAGCAGTACGCGCGCATCGTTGAAGCTCGCCGCGGCCTCGCGCTGGCAGGCCGCCAGGCGTTCATCGAACATGGCTGCGCGCTCCACCACCCGCATGCCCTTGCCGCCGCCGCCGGCGGTGGCTTTGATCAGCACCGGGTAACCAATGCGCTCGGCTTCGCTCGCAAGTACCGCCGCGTCCTGCGCCTCGCCGTGATATCCCGGCAACAGCGGCACGCCGCAGCGCTGCATGATCTGTTTCGCGCTCGCCTTGGAGCTCATGGCACGCATCGCCGCCACCGAAGGACCGATGAATATCAGTCCCGCGGCAGCGCAGGCTTCAGCGAACGCCGGATTCTCGGACAGAAAGCCGTAGCCCGGATGGATCGCCTGGGCGCCGCAGCGCTTTGCCGCCTCAATGATGGCGTCGATGCGCAGGTAACTGTCACGCGCGGCGGCCGGACCTAAGCACACCGCCTGATCGGCCAGCCGCACATGCAGCGCCGCCGCATCAGCTTCGGAATACACCGCCACCGTGGCGATGCCCAGTCGGCGGCAGGTGGCCATCACGCGGCAGGCGATCTCGCCGCGATTGGCAATGAGGACCTTGTCGAACATGTCTTAGATCCAGTCCGGCTTGCGCTTGGCAAAGAACGCCGCGATGCCCTCGCGCGCCTCCGCCCCGGCCCGCACCTCGGCGATGCTGCGCGCGGTCTGCTCCGCCACCTGCGGATCGAAGCAGTCGTGGCCGCGCAGTGCGGCCAGCAGCCGCTTGCAATGCGCCTGGGCCGCGGGTCCGGCGCTGCGCAGATCATCCAGCAGCCCCCCCAGACGCGCATCGATTTCCTCGCCATCGACCGCCTCGTGGATCAGGCCGATGCGCAGCGCTTCATCCGCATCGAAGCGCTCGCCGGTCAGGAAATAGCGGCGCGCCGCCCGCTCGCCGATCGCAGCGATCACATACGGGGCGATGGTCGAGGGTGTAAGGCCCAGACGTACCTCGGTGGTGCCGAAGTTCGCGTCGCGGGTCGCGATCGCGATATCGCAGGCCGCGACCAGCCCCATGCCGCCGCCGAGCGCCACACCATGTACACGCGCGATGGTCGGCTTGGGCGATTGCGCCAGCGTGCGCAGCATCCACGCCAGGCGGCGCGCGTCCTCGAGGTTGGCGTCGTAGCCGGCGCCGGCCTGCTGCTGCATCCAGGCCAGATCGGCGCCGGCACAGAAGTTGCGGCCGCGGCCGGCCAGTACGATGCAGCGCACCGTCGCCTCCTGCGACAGCTGCGCCAGACAGCGCGTCAACTCGGTCACCAGCCCGTCGTGGAATGCGTTGTGGCGTTCGGGACGGTTGAGCCACACGGACGCGCAGCCGGCACGATATTCGAGCTGCAGGAACTGATAGTCGGACCCGGTGCTCATGCCGCCGCTCTGGCTGTTTCTATCGCTGCCTCGCGAACGTGATAGACGCTGCTCGGCGGAATCAGCCGGGACAAAAGCTCGTTCCCGCGCATGGAGGTCCGCAACCTGGACCCGATCAGGATATTGCGGGCCGCATTGACGTCCCGGTCGTGCGACTCACCACAGTCGCGGCATACCCATGATCTTACAATCAACCCATTGACCCCTCGCGGACCACTCAGGGCCCCGCAAGCGGAACGGGTGACGCTGGTGTTTCTCTCGTTGACGATTTCAAACGTCCTGGCAGTCTGCTGGCTCTTGTACTCCAGGAAGCCCTTAAGCATCCCCCAGCCCGAATCGAGCACGGACTTTGCTATCCGCGTTCTGACCAGCTTGAGGCTGCTCACGTCGCCTACG
>DATAJH010000024.1:0-8547 GCA_036262215.1 Steroidobacteraceae bacterium | reverse complement strand
GTGTCGTGGGCCCTCTGAGCGGGTAGTTGATCGATTCGCGATCGCGTTGGACACCGGCATTGAGCCCCAGGGTGGGAAACAATCCCGCGCGTGCCTGATCGCTCAGCGCCCTCGCCTGCGCGTAATCAGCCAGTGCGGCGGCGAGTGTCGGGTTGCCGGCGATCAGCCTTTGCTGCAGCTCGTCGAGCTGCGCGTTGCCGTAGAGCGCCCACCAGCTGTCGCGCGGCAGGCGGTCGGCCGGCTGCGCCTGGGTCCACGGACCGATCTCCTTATAGGAAGGCGCGGTTGGCACGTCCGGGGTTTTCAGCGGCGGCGCCAGCGAGCAGGCGCCGAGCAGCAGCGTCAGCGCCGCCCCGGACCAGGGCAAACCGTTAACCCCTTTCATTGTTGTGCTTCGTCTGGCTTTTGGGTTTCGCCTCGGCGGCGACCGCGGCGGCCGCGCCAACCGACGCCGCGCCTGCGAGGCGTATCGCGGCGCCGTTGCCGATGCCGTCGGGAGGGTTTTCGATTACGCGGTCGTTCGGCGCCAGACCCGAGGCAAGTTCGACCACCGCACCCAGGTCGCGTTGGATCGACACCGGCTTGAGCAGCACACGGTTGTCGCTGTCCACGGTGGCGATTGACAGGCCCTTGGCATCGAAAATCAGGGCACTCGCCGGCACGCTGAGTACCTCGGCGGCGGCAGCGATTTGCAGATGGATGCTGGCGTAGTCGCCCGGCATCAGCTCACCGGCGCTGTTATCCACAATGAGCTGCATCAGGGTGGTCCCGCTACTCGGGTTGACCGCCTGGGCCGAAGCCTCCACCGTACCGCTATACGTCTTGCCGGGATGTTCGGGTACGATGATCGTCGCCCTGGTGCCGGCCGGCACGCTGGGCACATAATTCTGCGGCACGTTGACATAAACGCGCAGCTTGCTCGTTTCCGAGACGACAAACAGCTCCGCACCACCCGCGGCCCCGACGTTGATGAGCGCGCCGATGTCAGTTTCACGCGCCGTAACGATGCCGTCGAACGGTGCGATCAGGCGTTTGAAGCCTTCTTCGGCCACCAGGCGGTCGACGTTCGCCTGTGCCGCCTTGACCTGGGCGACATTGGCGTTCCAGGTGAAGGTGCGCTGGTCGACGTCCTGCTTGGCGACAGCATCGGTGCCGGCCAGCGACTGCCAACGCTCCGCGCTGATTTTCGCAAGGCTCGCATTGGCCTGGGCGACGCTCAGGTCGGCGCGCGCCTGCATGAGCTGCTGGTCGAGATCGGGGGTATCAATTTCGGCGAGCACGTCTCCGGCCTTCACCTTGCTGCCGATATCGTGCCCCCAGCTCTTCAGGTAGCCTGGGACGCGCGCGTAGATGGGCGCACGGATGTAGGCTTCCAGGCGCCCCGGCAATTCCAGGCCCGCATGATTCTGCACATTGGTCGGCGCCACGATAGCCACGACCGGCGTGGCCTCCGCTTCGGTCAGATCGTGCAGGCGCGACGTCTGCGCCGCGCGCGAGCCAAGGCCGTAGGCGGCAACTACGATGGCCAGCAGCACGAAGGCGCCGCCGACCAGGCGCAAGCGGGGCCCGACGGGACGGCCGGTGGGGCGATCAGGCTGCGACATGGGTTTCTCCCGGGTGGGGTTGCGGTGCCGGCTTTCTGCCGTCGTTGCGATGAATGATGCTGAACATCACGGGGACGAAGAACAGCGTTGAGACGGTAGCGAAGATCAGGCCGCCGATCACGGCGCGGCCGAGCGGCGCGTTCTGCTCGCCGCCTTCGCCCAGACCCAGCGCCATCGGCAGCATGCCGATCACCATCGCCAGCGCCGTCATCAACACCGGGCGCAGACGCACGAATCCCGCCTCAAGCGCGGCCTGCGTCGCATCGCCGAGCTCGTTGAGCTTCTCGCGCGCGAAACTGATGACCAGCACGCTGTTGGCCGTCGCCACACCCATGCACATGATCGCGCCGGTGAGCGCCGGCACCGACAGCGTGGTATGCGTTGCAAACAGCATCCAGACGATGCCGGCAAGCGCTGCCGGCAGCGCAGTGATGATGACGAAAGGATCGCTCCACGACTGGAAGTTGATCACGATCAGGAAGTAGATCAGCACGATCGCGCCGAGCAGGCCGAACAGCAGGCCCGAGTAGGCGCTGTTCATGGTCGCCGTCTGGCCCACCAAGGCAATGATCGCGCCCTTTGGCTTATCCTTATCGTTCTGGGCCATGACCTTCTCAATGTCGCTCGAGACCGCGCCGAGGTCGCGTCCCTGAGTGGTGGCGTAAATGTCCACCATCGAGGCGATATCGTACTGCGAGACCACGGCGTTGCTCTGCACGCGGCGGATGTCGGCGATGCCGCCGAGCACCGTGGTTGGCGTGCCGCTGGCGTTGATCGGCAGATTCTGCAGTGCCGCCAGCGTGTCGATCTGATATTGCGGGGTCTGCAGCGCGATTGGATAGGTGACGCCATTCTTCTCATTGAGCCAGTAAGTGGGCGCAACCTGGATGGAACTGGCCAGGTTGACCACCATGCTATTGGTCACATCGGCCGCCGTCACGCCGGTGTATTGGGCGCGCGTGCGATCCATATTGACATCGATCGTGGGCTGCCCAGCCGACTGCTCGATGCGCCCATCGGCGACGCCCGTGATATGGCGGATCCGCGCCAGCAGTTTGCCGGCGTAAGCATAGTCCGCGGCCAGATCGTTGCCGCGGACCTGCAGATCGATCGGCGCTGGCGCGCCGAAATTGAGGATCTGGCTCACGATATCGGCCGGCAGAAATGAAAAGGTCATGCCAGGGAACCGGCGCGGCAGCTGCTGGCGCAGCAAACTGACGTAACCGGCGGTCGGCGCGTGCCCGGCGTTGAGCGAGATCTGGATGTCGCCGTCCGATTCACCGATCGTGCCGGTGTTGTTGTAGATCGTGTTGATGGCCGAAATATAAGTGCCGATGTTGTCTACCACCGCCGCCACTTCCCGCGGCGGGATCATGCCCCGAATCGCCGTCTCCACCTGGTTGAAGCGCGCAGCAGTTTCCTCGATACGCATGCCGACCGGCGCCCGCGCATGCAGCAGTATCTGACCGCCGTCGACCTGCGGGAAGAAGTTGCGGCCGAGAAATGGCGCCAGCAGAAACGAGACGGCCAGGAAGCCGAGAAAGCCGCCAACGAAGCGTCCGCGATGTTCCAGGGCGAGCGCCAGCAGCTCATGATACCCGGCGCGCAGCTGCCCGAACCGGGCCGCAAAGCCGTTCTGAAAGCGCACCAGCGGGTTCTTCGATGGCGCCTCGATGACAGTGTTGTGCTCGCCGGCGTCGGCGGCGTGCCTGCGCAGCAGATATTTCGCCAACGTCGGCACCAGCGTACGGGACAGCAGGAACGAGAAGACCATCGCGAACATCACACTCTCCGCCATCGGCACGAACAAAAAGCGCGCCACCCCGTTCAGAAAGAACATTGGAATGAATACGATGCAGATGCACAGCAGGGATACGAAAGCCGGGACCACGATCTGCGAGGCGCCGTCCAGGATCGCGGTCTCCACCTCCTTGCCCTGTTCGAGGTGGTAGTTGATGCTCTCGATCGTCACCGTCGCCTCGTCAACCAGTATGCCCACGGCGAGGGCCAGGCCTCCGAGCGTCATGATGTTGAGCGTCTCGCCAATTGCCGACAACGCGGCGATCGCGCCGAGGATCGACAGCGGGATCGAGGTGGTCACGATCAGCGTCGAGCGCGCACTGCCGAGGAACAGCAGGATCATCAGGCTGGTAAGAGCCGCGGCGATTACCCCTTCGCGGATCACACCCTGGATCGAGGCGCGCACGAAGACCGACTGATCACCGATCGGCTTGATTTCGAGTGCGTCCGGCAGCGAGGGTTTGATGACCTGCAGCATCTTCTTGATGCCGCTGACGATGTCCAGCGTCGAGGTGGAGCCGTTCTTGAACACGCTCAGCAGCACCGAGCGGTTGCCGTCCACGTGCACAATATTGGTCTGCACCGCATTGCCGTTATGCACCTGGGCCACGTCGTGCATGTAGACCATCGCACCGCCCGCGGTCTTGATCGGCAGGTCGCCGAGATCCGGGATTTTCGATTGCGCGCTGTTGAGGTTCACGATGTATTCGTAATCCCCGATCTTTTCCGTGCCGACGGGCGTAATGAGGTTCTGCGCGGCGAGTGCATCGGCGACGTCGAGGCCGGTCAAGCCGCGCGCCTGCAGCGCGGCGGTATTGAGGTCGAACATCACCTGCGGCGCTTTGCCGCCGAACGGCCACGGAATTCCCGCGCCCTGCACTGTGACCAGGCGCGGACGTACGAAATTCATTCCCAGATCCACGAGATTCTGCTCGCTCAATCCGATGCCCGAGAGCGCGAGTTGAATGATCGGCACCGTCGAAGCGCTGTAATTGAGAACCAGCGGCGGTGTCGTGCCCGGCGGCATCTGCTTGAGCAAGGTCTGCGAAATCGCCGTCACCTGCGCGTTGGCGGTGGCGATGTTGGCCGACGGGTGAAAGAAGATCTTGACGATGCCGTAGGTGTTGTACGAATTGGCCTCGATGTGCTCGATGTCGTTGACCGTCGTCGTCAGCGCGCGCTCGAACGGGGTGATGATGCGCCCTGCCATCTGGTCGGGCGGCAAGCCCTGGTATTGAAAAGCCACGGCGATGATCGGAATGTTAATGCTTCGAAAGATGTCGACCGGCATGCGCAGTGCGGCCAACGTACCGACCAGGAAAATGAGCAAGGCCGCCACGATAAACGTGTATGGCCGACTCAACGCGATGCGAACTATGGCGAGCATGGGGGATAAGACGCCTAGCTGGCAGCCGACATGGCCGACGGTATCACTGTTTGACCAGCGCCGGCATCCTGAGTCGCCAACCCGCCAATCGCGGACCAGTCAAGCTTGTCGCCGCCCTGGGCGAACAGCCGCAGAAACCGGTCATGCAGCAGGCCTGCCAGTGGCATTGGCACCCGCAGACTTTCCGCTTCCGCCAATGCCAGGGCGATGTCCTTGTAGCCAAGCGGAGCGGCGAACGCCGCAGGCTCAAATCTACCCTCGGCGATCAGGGGACCGAAGATCTTATAAGCTGGTGCGGTGAACACTGTGGATGTAAGTACCTCGACGTAGGCACGTCGATCGATGCCGGCCTTGCCGACGAGCGCCACCGCCTCGCCCAGTGCCTCGATGACCGCCGCTTGCAGAAAGTTGCCGGTGAGCTTGACCAGATTCGCCGCGGAGGGCTCCGGGCCGATATTCGAGGTCTTCTGTCCCAGCGCGTCGAACAGCGGCAGGCACACCTCGACGGTGGCAGGATCGCCCGCTGCGAGGATGAAAAGCTTGGCTGCGGCAGCCATATCCGGGCGACCCATGACAGTCGCGGCAACGTAACGTTGCCCGGCCTGCCGATGCGCCTGCGCCAGGCGCCTGGAGAGCGCAACGCTGATGGTGCTCATCGAAATATGGATCGCACCTGGGAGAAGATTTGCAATCACGCCGCCCTTTTCCAGGACGGTATCTGCGACCGCAACGTCGTCCGAAAGCATCGTGATCACCACCTCACCGCGGCTGGCGCCAGCGATATCCGTCGCTTCATGCGCCCCCAGCTGCACGAGCGCGCTGCTTCTGCCAGCGGTGCGATTGAATACCGTGACATCGTGCCCGGCCAGGATGAGGTTCTTCGCCATGGCCGAGCCCATGTGTCCTAGTCCAATGAATCCAATCTTCACGGGTGCGTCTCCTGTGGGGCGTTCGCTTCGGATCGTGCCGGCGGCGCCATGAACTCTGGGCCGATCGGGTCGGTAATCGTGTCGGCCAGGACGCGATCAATCCTTGCCTTGGTTGCCGCGTCGAGCGACCATCCGTTCACGCCGAGTGCCGGCTGCACCTGATCGGGGTGACGGCCGCCCCAGAGCGCCACGCCGATTCCCTGATCGAGCATCCAGCGCACCGCCAGCTGAATCACGCGCCGGCCGAACTGGCGCTGCGCGAGTTGATCGAACTGTCCGACGGCGCTTAAATACTGCGCAAAGCGCGGCGGCTGGAACTTCGGGTCGATGCGGCGCAAATCGTCACCCCCGAAGGCGCTGTCGGCACGCATGCGGCCGCTCAGCAGCCCGCGGCACAGCGCTCCGTAGCCGAGGGTCGCAATGTTGTTCGCCAGGCAGTAGGGCAGTATCTGCTGCTCGATACCGCGTTCGAACAGGTTGTATGGCGACTCCAGAACATGCAGCGGCGCCACCTGGCGAAAGGCATGCATCTGCGCTACCGAGAAATTGCTGACACCAATGGCCCGGATCTTTCCCTGCTCGTACAGTTGCCGCATTGCGCCGGCGGTTTCCTCCATGGGTACCAGGGGGTCAGGCCAGTGCACCAGATAGATGTCGATGTAATCGGTGCGCAGGCGGCGCAGTGAATCATGGATCTCGGCCATAATTCGATCGCGGGTGGCGTTCCGGTAGACTTTGCCGTCGCGCCATTCGACGCCCACCTTGGTGGCTATGACAGCCGCCGAGCGAACGCCGATGAGGGCCTTGCCGACGATCTCCTCGGACACGCCGAATCCGTACGCCGGCGCCGTATCGATGAGATTGATACCCTGATCCAAAGCCGCCCTGATCGTGGCGATCGATTCGCTCTCGTCGGTTCCGCCCCACATCCAGCCACCCATCGCCCAGGTGCCGAGCGCGACGCGCGAAACCATGAGCTCGGTAGCGGGGATCTTTACGAACTCGGCATCGGGTTCGATCGACTTCAGCTGAGTTGAACCTGACATACGGGTTGCGCTCCTCTATTACAGTGGAGCCAAGACTGCCGGCAGCCCGTTTCCCTGCCATTACGCTGGCGTGCCTGCCAATTACGATTGAAACGGTCGGTGCCGGGCGCCGCGATCAGGTAAATCAATAAGTTACCTGGCATACGCCCGTTATTTCCGGCTATAGCTCCATGACTTATGGACCGCCGCCTCGCCACGGGCACGACTTTCATCGTAATGCTGCGGTCGGAGTACCATCGCTCGCATGGATTCGATTTGGCAGACCGGTGCGCTGGAGTTTGCGGACGAGCCGCGCCAAACCCTCCACGAGGATGGCGAGTTCGTCCTCTACCGTGCTCGGTGCCGGAACTCGAACGACGCAGTCCCGCAGCCGATGCTTGTGGTCGCACCGCTCCGGGAGCACACCGCTCCACGGAGTCTGCAGCGAATGGAGCACGAATATTCGTTGCGAGCCGAATTAGAGCCCTCCTGGGCAGTTCGGCCTCTCGAGCTCGCAGGCCACCAGGGCCGCCCTGTGCTCGTGCTCGAAGACCCTGGAGGCGAGCCGCTGGACCAATTGGTTGGAACAGCGATGGAGTTGCGACAATTCCTTCGGCTCGCCATAGGACTGTGTGTCGCGCTAGGTCGGCTACACCGGCGCGGTCTGATCCACAAGGACATCAGGCCCGCCAACGCTCTCGTAAACGCTGCGACCGGCCAGGTGTGGCTGATGGGTTTCGGTATCGCAACGCGGCTACCACGCGAGCGGCAGGCGCCCGAGCCTCCGGAAGTTCTCGCTGGAGCACTTGCCTACATGGCGCCCGAGCAGACTGGTCGAATGAATCGTTCGATCGATTACCGCAGCGATCTGTACTCGCTCGGCGTCACGCTGTATGAAATGCTGACTGGCAGGCTGCCGTTTACCGCCTCCGATCCCATGGAGTGGATTCACTGCCATATCGCAAGACAGCCGATGCCCCCCAGTGAGCGATCGAAGCAGGTCCCGGCCCCTGTCTCTGCAATCATCCTCAAGCTCCTCGCCAAGACCGCCGAAGAACGCTATCAGAGCGCGGCCGGTGTCGAAGCCGATCTCAAACGATGCTTCAGCCAGTGGGAGGCCTCGGGACGCATCGACACGTTCACTCTCGGCGCGCATGACACTCCAGACCGCCTTTTGGTACCCGAGAAACTCTACGGCCGGGACCGGGAATGCGAGGCCCTGCTCGCTGCCTTCGACCAGGTGGTCACCTCCGGTACACCGGTTCTGGTGCTGGTCTCCGGCTATTCCGGAATTGGCAAGTCCTCGGTCGTACATGAGCTGCACAAAGCGATCGTCCTCCCTCGCGGAATCTTCATCTCCGGGAAGTTCGACCAGTACAAGCGGGATATTCCCTACGCCACGCTGGCCCAAGCATTTCGGACCCTCATTCGCCAGATCCTGAGCGAGAGTGAGGCACAGGTCGACGGTTGGCGACACGCGATACACAAGGCGGTCGGCCCGAATGCTCAACTCCTCGCAGGCCTGATTCCAGAACTCGAGTTCGTCATCGGGAAGCAGCCACCGGTTGCGGAGCTCCCAGCCACGGAGGCCGAGACCCGCTTTCACATGGTGTTCCGGTCCTTTCTAAGGGTGTTCGCCCGCAAGGAGCACCCGCTCGCCATCTTTCTCGACGATCTACAGTGGCTCGACGCAGCGACCCTCAAGCTGCTCGAACACCTCATGACGCACCCCGACGTCCGTCACCTCCTCCTCATCGGGGCGTTTCGCGACAACGACGTCAGCGCGTCGCATCCCTTGGTGC
>DATAJH010000023.1:0-24318 GCA_036262215.1 Steroidobacteraceae bacterium | reverse complement strand
ATCGGGCACTGTCGGCTCCGGTACACCGGCGTCGTGCACGATGGCGTCGGCCGACAGGCGCATCCGGCCCGGCGGCGCGATCAGCCGGCTGCACCAGTTCTCGAATTTGTCGCGATAATCGGTCACGGCGACCGCGGGATCGGTGATCAGGTGATCCGGCTGAATGAGGTCGTGGGCCCGGGTGTGATGGATATTCAGCATCAGGATCATCGGCGTGGGCACCGGGAATTGATAGATCAATTCGTAGCCCGCCCGGATTTGCATTGCTATTCCTCTGTAAACTTAGATTGCCGCATGGCGCTCGCGCGCGTGCGCCCGATGATCCGCGTAGCCCGGTGGCTGCGGGAGCTGCAAAGTATCCGCGCCGCGCGCCCGGCGCCCTCAGTGCTTTGCTGGGTGCGCTGTCGGAATGCGCCTGCGTAGCACGCCGCCACCGGGCATGGCGTGCGACGGCCCGGGATCGGATCCGGGCAGGCTTGTGGATTGCACACAGTCGCGCCATCCTTGAAGCATCTGGCGCCGCGAAGGACGACCATGCATCTGCAGCAGCGATGAGCGAACCGGGTTCGCGCGACCGCGTGACCTGGCTGGTCGTGCTGATGACGGCGCTGCTGTTTGTCAACTACGTGGATCGCGGCAATCTTGCCACGGTCGGGCCGCTGTTGATCGACCAGCTCGGGCTCTCCAACGCTCAACTCGGCCTGCTGCTGTCGGCATTTTATTTCACCTATGCCCCGGCGCAGCTGATCGCCGGCTGGTTGTGCGAGCGCACCGATGTCTATCGGCTGCTGGCACTGGCGGTCACCGTCTGGTCGCTGACGACCGCGGCCACCACCCTCACCGTGGGATTCACCTCGCTGCTGCTGATGCGTCTGTTGCTGGGCTTGGGCGAGAGCGTGGTTTTTCCAGCCAGCTCGCGCCTGTTCGCGCAGCTGGTGCCCGAGCAACGCCGCGGCTCGGCCAATGGGTGGATGGCGATCGGACTGGCGATCGGGCCGGCTCTGGGAACCTTCGCCGGCTCGCTGCTCGCCGCCCGCTTCGGCTGGCAGGCGTCGTTCCTGGTGTTCGGCCTGCTGTCGCTCACCTGGCTGTGGCCGTGGTCACGATTCACCCGCACGGTGCCGCATGCACCGCTGGCGAGCTTCGGGCGGCCGCCGTCGTACCGGGAGATGCTCGGCAAGCGGGCCGCCTGGGGTGCGTTTCTCGGCCACTTTTCCTCCAATTACTCGTTCTATTTTCTGATCAGCTGGCTGCCGACCTACCTGGTGAAGGCGCGCGGGCTGTCGATCAGCCAGATGGGACTGGTGGGCGGCCTGCTCTTCTATTCGGTAGTCGCGGCGAGTTCGGTGGCGGGCGGATGGTACTCGGACCGTATGATCATTCGCGGCGCGTCGGTCAACTGGGTGCGCAAGGCGTTCGTGGTCTACGGCCAGCTCGGATGCGGTGCCTGCCTGATCGTGTGCGCGTTCGTGCCGGCGCTCGCCTTCGCCAGCCTGCTGCTGTCGGCGATCTTCATCGGCATCGCCTCGGGACCGGTCTACAACATCGCGCAGACCCTGGCCGGCCCGCGGGCCGCGGGTCAGTGGGTCGGGGTGCAGAATTTTTTCGGTAACCTGGCCGGGTTCGCGCCCTACGCCACGGGGGTGATGGTCGATCGGACCGGCCACTACGCCCTGGCGTTCCTGGTCGCCGGCGCCGTCACCTTCGCCGGCGCCGCGGCGTGGGGCTGGATGATCCCCAAGGTGGAACCGCTGGCCTGGCGCGATGCCGGCTGAGCAGCCGTGAAGACGCTGGCAACATACCTGATCGAGGCGCTCCAGGCCGCCGGGGTGCAGCACGTGTTCGGCATCCCCGGAGTCCACAACCTGGAGCTCTACCGCGGGCTCGAAGGCGCATCGCTGCGGCACGTGACCGGCCGACACGAGCAGGGGCTCGGGTTCATGGCCGATGGCTATGCACGGCTGTCGGGCCGGCCGGGTGTGTGCTTCACGATCAGCGGTCCGGGGGTCAGCAATATCGCCACCGCCCTGGGCCAGGCTTACGGCGACTCGATCCCGGTGCTGGTGATCGCAAGCCAGAATCGCCGCGGCGAAGCCGGAAGCGGGCGCGGCTTTCTGCACGAGCTGCCCGATCAATGCGCGCTTGCTGCTGCGGTCACGGCCGCCAGCTTCGCGATCGCGCAACCAGGCGAGCTGCCGGCAGCCCTGGCCCGGGCATTCGCCATCTTCGCCTCCGCGCGGCCACGACCGGTGTACATCGAAATCCCGCTCGACCTGCTGGCGGCCGACGCCGCGGGGCTGGCGTTGCCCGCGACTAGCCGCTCGCCGCCCGCTGCCGACGCGGGCGCGCTCGCGGCGGCGGCAAAGCTGCTGCGCTCTGCCACGCGGCCCGTGGTACTGGCCGGGGGCGGCGCCATCCGCGCCGCGCCTGAGCTCACGCGCCTGGCCATGCACCTCGGGGCACCGCTCGTGATGACCACCAATGCACGCGGCATTCTGCCGCCCGACCATCCGCTCGCGGTGCCGATGAGCCCCTCGCTGGCAGCGGTGCGCACGCTGATCGCCGCTGCGGACGTCGTGCTGGCGGTGGGCACCGAGATCGGACCCACCGACTATGACATGTACTCGGTGAGCGAATTTCCGAATCCCGCCAACCTGATCCGCATCGACATCGAGGCCGCGCAATTGACACGCAACGCGGCGCCACGGGTGGGTCTGTGCGGCGATGCGGCGCGCACGCTGCAGCTGCTGCTGCATCTAGAGCTCGGCGAAGCACGCGGCGACGCCGGAGTCGCTGCCGCCGCCGCGGCGCGCCGGCATTCCCTGGCGGCATTGTCACTGCCCATGCAGAACCACATCCGTATGCTGGAGCTGATCCGCGACACGCTGCCCACCGCGGTACTGGTGGGCGACTCGACGCAGCTTGTCTACGCCGGTAACCTCGCTTTCGCGGCTGCCACCCCGGGCTCCTGGTTCAACTCGGCCACCGGTTATGGGACGCTGGGCTACGCGCTGCCGGCGTCCACCGGCGCCGGTCTTGCGGCACCGGAGCGCCCGATCGTGTGTCTGGTCGGCGACGGTGGCCTGCAGTTTTCGCTGGGCGAACTCGCGGTGCTGCGCGATGTGGACGCGTGGACCGCGATCATCGTGTGGAACAACCGCGGCTACGGCGAGATCCGTTCCTCGATGATCGCGGCCGGCATTCGGCCCGCGGGTGTCGACGTGCAGCCGCCAGATTTCGCACTGCTGGCGGCATCCTATGGTTTCCCGCATCGACTGATCGAGACGCCGGCGGCGCTCGGCGACGCCCTGAGCGATTTTGCCCGCGGCCGCCAGGTCGTCATGCTGGAGATCGCGGCCGACTGATGGCACCGACACCGCCAATGCCCACGCACCACGCTAGCGGATTCACGGTCACCGAGCGCGACATCGGCGAGTTTCGACGCGATGGTGCGGTCTGCCTGCGCGGCGTATTTGCCGACTGGGTGGATACCATCGCGAGCGGCATCGAGCGCAACCTGCGCGAGCCCGGGCCGTACGCTGCGCAAAGCGTGCGCAGCGGCGAGGCCGGCAGTTTCTTCGACGACTACTGCAACTGGCAGCGCATTGCGGAATTCCGCGATGTGGTGCAACGATCGCCGGCGGCCGAGGTGGCGGCGCGCATCATGGGATCGCAATCGGCACAGTTCTTCCACGACCACGTGCTGGTGAAGGAGCCCGGGACGCAGAAGCCGACGCCGTGGCATCAGGACGCGCCGTATTACTTTGTCGATGGCAGCCAGACGGTGAGCCTGTGGATACCGATCGATCCGGTCCGGGAGGCCACGCTGCGCTTGATTGCCGGCTCGCACCGCTGGGAGCCGATGATCCTGCCGGTGCGCTGGATCGACGACAGCAACTTCTACGCCGCCGCGGATCACTATCGCCCCGTGCCCGACCCCGACAATGAACCTGAACTGCAGGTGCTCGAGTGGACGATGCAGCCGGGCGATGCGGTGCTGTTTGATTTCCGCACCGCTCATGGTGCCCGCGGCAACCCGTCTTCGAGCCGCCGCCGCGTACTGTCGCTGCGCTGGGTCGGCGATGATGCGCGCTACGTGCAGCGACCGGGCCGCACATCGCCGCCGTTCCCGGGACATGCAATGAGTGCCGGACAGCGCCTGCGCACCGATTGGTTCCCGGTGATCTATCACGCACGCCAGACGCCCGACGGCGCCGATGGCGGCGCTCGCTAGTCCACAATCACTTCGAACCGGACTCTCATATTGGCGTGCGCGGCGTCTGATTCGACGTCGCTTGGGACCGCTTCATACTGTTCGGGTCTGGAATCGCCATATCCGATGATAGCCAGCCGGTCGGGCGCAATGGATCCCTGCCCTATCAGGTAGGCCTCCACCGCTTTCGCCCTGCGCTCGCTCAACTTGCGGTTGTATTCCGCGCTGCCTGCGGCCGATGCGTAGCCGGCCAGGCGCACCGTAGTGGCGGGATGGGACTGCAGCACGCGGATGCTGCGTTTCAGGATGGCGCGCGATTCATCAGTGAGCGTCGAGCGGTCGAATTGAAAATGCAGCTGTTCGAACACCAGTACAATGTCCGGCCTTGGCGCCAGCACCGGTTGGGTGACCGCTTGCAGTTCCGCGGTCCGCTCCCCGGCCACCCATTCCGGCGGCGCGACCACGATCGCCATCGCGACCGGAGCATGCGCGGCTGGAGCGCCGAATCGGTACAGCACCCCGAGCGAGACCATGTCGATTTCACCACGGTTGCCGACGCCGTCGGCGATCCGATAGCGTTCCGCTTCCAGCCGCGTGCCGAAATGCTCGGTGAAGTCGTACTCCAGCCCGAATCCGAATTTGTAGTTGGTGGCGGATTTGCTCGCGCTCGGATCGAGCACGTTGACGGCGCCGGTGCCGGCAAACCGATCGCTGGCCCAGCCATAGTTGGCGCCGATGCGGCCGAATGCGAAGAATGCGTCGGTCACGGGAAGCATCGCGACGGCATCGAAATTCATGCCCTGGAGCCGGATGGTCCCGGTCAGCGTTCCGGGTGGCAGCGTATTGGCCGTGAATCCGAACTTGCCCAGATTGAAATAGCCGCCTTCGAGCGCAAAGTAGCGGCCAAACTGATAGCCGCCGAACAGCTTGAAGCCGCCATCACGCTGGTTGTTATCGATCGAGGTCGTGGCAAAGCCGCCGCTGAGCAGATCGGCGGCGATGCGCTGGTCATCTATTTTTGCGAGCGACAGGCCGCCGTTGCCACCCACGTACCAGCCAGGGTTCTGTGCCCGCGCTGGCGCAACCGCCAGTGCGAGCGCGAGCAGGAACGTGGCCGCTGACGTCTTTGCCAGAATCATGCATTACTCCTAAGATCTCGCTGTGCGGCGTCGATCGTTATGGGGCCGGGACATTGACCACCGTGTCCACGACCGTCACCGAAGCACCCAGCGACAGCAGTCTGCCGTTCACCGTGACCACGGTGGTGTTGCCGGCGGTGGATACCGAGACGCCTGACTGAGAGATGATGGTGCCCGACATGGTGCCGCCGCCGGCGGCGTTGATGGTCGCGTGGCTGCCGACCTGCCAGAACACGTTCTTCGGCTGCGCACCGTTGATCAGCAGCACGCTTTGGGGAAATGCAGCGCCGGGGCCGCCGACGGTGAGCGTCTGCGCCATCTGGAACACCCACACCGCATTGGCATTGCCCTGCGCATCGAGCGTCAGGTTCCCGCCTTCGATCATGAATGAGCCCGACGCGGCTGTATAAACACCGGGCAGTAGCGTCAACGTCGCCAGGTTACCCGCGCCGGGGTCGGATCCAGCCGGCTGGGCCACCAGCGCGTTGTAGGCAGTGAGCGAATCCGCGGCAGCCTGCGATGCGATCGCAAACGTGACTCCGGTGCCTTCGGTCGGACAGCCCACCGTCGGCGGCGGCGCAGCGGTATAAATCGATCCGTTGACGGTGCCGATGTTGGAACCGGTCTGGGTATAGATGCATTGCGGCGTCGTATCGTGAAACCCGGTGACGCCTGTGGACACGGCGGTGGTGCCGATATCGCCGTTGATCACGGTCAGCGTGCCTTGGTTGGTCATGCCCGCCGTACCGCCGATGTCGCCGAACACCGCGGCGGATCCGAGACTTGGGGCGGCGACGCACTGGCCGCTGCTCGGGCCGACGGTGAACGTCCAGCTGAAATCGCTCAGCATGTCGTTGGCCGGGATTGCCGTGTCCTTGACCCCATTGACGCCGCCTTTCACGTTCGCCGTATAGGTGACGCCGGCGGTCAACGGGTTCGCCGGTGTAAAGGTGGCGATGAGGCCGGTAGCGTTATCCACCACGACCGACGAGGCGCCCACCGGCGTCGAGGCGGGCGCCGGGCCGGTCACCGTAAAGGTTGCTGTAGTGAGCGAGTTCGGATCCATGCGCAGGCGCGAAGGGACGTCGAAAGTTGCATTGACCGACGCGTCGGGACACACACCGGTGGCACCCGCCGCAGGATTGGTCGACGTCACCGATACGTTCGACCGCGGCGCCGCGGCGGCAGCCGTGAAGGTCCACACATAGTTGCTCGGCGCAGGCAGCGCGGCCTGATTGCCGGCCAGCGCATTGCCGGCCAGGTCCGTGGCCGCGGTGGTGATGGTCGCGGTGTAGGTGGCGCCGATGGTCAGCAGCGCCGCCGGCGTGAACAGCGCGGTTCGGGTGCCCAGCGCGTAGCTGACCGTGCCGGTGGGAGCGACGCACGGTGCGGGGCAGGTCAGGGTGAAGCTGGCCGCGCTGATCGTGTTCGGATCCATATCCTCGCTGAACACGGCACTCACGGCGGTGTTGGCCGGCACCCCGCTGGTCGGACCCGGCGTCGTAGTCACCGGATTGGTGAGCGTCACGCTGGGCCGCGTCACATCTGCGGTGCTACCGGTGGTAAAGCGCCACACGTAGGGTGCGGTCATGGGCAGCCCGGTAGCGAGACTCTTGGCACCGCTGACCGTCGCGGTGTAGGGCGTGAGTGCAGCCAGCGTTGTGGCGGGCCTGAGCGTGAAGCTGGCAATCGTCATGTCGGTGTTCAAGATCACCGTGCCCGTGGCATCGGTGCAGGGCGCGGCACAGGTCAACGTGAAGCTGGCAGCACCGGTGAATGGCGCCATCGGCTCGCTGAATGCGGCCGAGACGACCGCCTCGTTGGTGGCAACGCCGGTGGCAAGATTGACCGGCGACACCGCGGTGACCGTCGGCCCATCTTCCGTGGTGAAGGTCCATATATAGGGTGCCGCCAAGGCCAGCCCGCTGGTCAGACTCGTGGCAGCGGTGATCGTGGCCGTGTAAAGAGTCACCGGCGCGAGCGCTGTTCCTGCGGTCAATGTAAAGCTGGCAACCGTATTGCTCGCGTTCAGCGCCACGGTACCCGTGGGGCTGGTGCAAGGCGCCGCGCAGGTCACGGTGAAGCTGGCCGCACCGCTGACCGGCGCCATGCTTTCACTGAACGTGGCTGTGATGGCGGGGCTTGCCAGCACAACGCCGGACACCTGGTTGACCGGAGTCACGGCGGTGACCGTCGGCGCCAGCGCGGCATTGGCGCCCATACCCAGGATCGGACCGCGGCTGCCGCTGCATCCCGCCGCCCACGCGGCCAACACAACCAGCGCGAGCGGCGCCGCGTAGCGGCAGTAACTATTGAGTCCATTCATGGCTGCTGTCCTGTAGGCGATGAGTGCGCGCCGGAAATATCACCGGCGCTGATCGCCATCGGATGGCGAACTATTCACTCAGCCATGATTGAAGGATGATCGAACAGCGTCTGTACGCGGCCGCACTTAGCCTGTGCGCCTACAAGCGGCGTGATCAATTATGTGAATTGCTTCTCATTGCGGCGGCGGCAGCGAGCCGGCGTAGAAGACTTCGCAGTGCGCACCGAGTGCATGCGTTGCCTTCCTGAGCAGGTGCAGCGCCGGACCGGCCAGCGAGGTCGCGACGTTGGGCTTGTCCACATCCGGGTGACTGAATGACCCGTGGACTTTCTGCTGCACCGTGACGCAACCCTTCTTGTTGACCACGGCCACGGTCACGTCCTGGAAACTCTGGTTGACGAAGTCGAGGTTGCCCTTGAGCGCGACCCGGTTGGCGCGGGTAGCCATTGCGACATCCTCAGCCTGCGCTATGCCGCGCTCGACATGCCACTCGGCGATGAAAGTCTGCACCTGACTGCTGCCGCCCGCAGCGCTGAGGACTTTCGAGTAATCGTAGCCCTTGGTCACCGCCAGGCCGATCGGACCGGCGAGAAAGAACGCGCCCAGGTCGACCAGGTTGAAGCGCTGCGTGGCCTTGTAGTGCGACAACTCATTGTCCAGATCGCCGACCTCGAGCGTGAGTTCGGTGCCGCGCAGCGACGCCGCGCCCGCGCCGGTACGGGTCATCTCATCCGTATTCCTGCCGCTCATGGTCAGCTCGGTTGAGAAGTCCATCAGGCCTTGGCCGATCTTCTTCTGCGAAAAATTCTTTGAAAACTCCTCCAGGCGAAACTTCGACAGCACACCGTGCACGTGGTAAGCCGGCACTGCGCCGGAGAAATCGATACGAATCGCGGCGCTTCCCTTGCCGCCAAAGGCCCGCATCGTGAGGTTCCTGGTCTCCAGCACGGCCTTGGCGGACTGGGCGGCAAACTCGACGTCGGTCATGGGCAGATCCCTGGTCTTGATCTGCTCGCAGGAAACTTTCGCCGACAGGCTCATGCTCTGCATCAGATCGGCGCCCTGGATGGCGGCGAGTCGCAGGTCGGTCACCTGTACATTGCACGGACCGGCATGCACGCTCGAAGCTTCCTGGCGATTGGTATAGACAAACGTCAGGTCACTCAGCGACAGGTCGGTGGATGGCAGCTCCGGTAACGTGGTTGCGCCCGGCGAGGATCCGCCGACATTCAACCTGCCGTCGCGGTCGCGCTCGACCGAGATGGTGACATGCTGCAGCTCGATGGTCGGAATACGCACCTGCCGGCGCAGCAGCGACACCAGCTGGATGCCGAGCGTGGCCTGCCGGGCCGAGGCGAAGTCGGTGTCGTGGCTGCGGATGTGCACGTCTTCGAGCTTTATCGCCACGCTTGGAAAAAATTTCAAAACCAGCGGGCCACCGATGCTGACCTGCATTCCGAGCGCATCCGAAGCGGCAGCCTCGACTTGCGGTTTGGCATGCGCACGCCATGACAGCAGCATGATCACCGCCACCAGCGCCGCTGCCGCCAGCACGGCGCCGGCGGCGTAAAGCGTGAACTTCAATGCTCTGGACATCCCGCTTTGCCCGTATGCTTGCGTCAGCCGTACTCACCTACCGAAGGCCGTGCAGTCTAAACCACCTTCCGCCCCCGACGCGGTACCCGCATCGATCAGCCAGAATATCGAGGCCATCGGCGCCTACTACAAGCGCGAGGAACAACGCACCACGCGCGCACAGCGCCTGCTGGAGCGCCTCGGCGACGCCATCGGCAGGCCGCTGTTCCTCAGCTCGGTGTTGCTGTTCGTTGCGATGTGGATACTGGCCAATGTCATGGCGCCACGCGTCGGCATGCTCGCATTCGATCCGCCGCCTTTTTCCGGCCTGCAGGGAATCGTCAGCCTGTCCGCATTGCTGATCACCGCCATCGTGCTGATCGGACAGAACCGGCTGGCCAAACTCGAGCAGCGGCGTGGCGAGCTGGAATTGCAGGTGAATATCCTGACCGAGCAGAAAACTACGACCCTGATTCGCCTGATCGAGGAACTCAGGCGCGACCTGCCGATGGTACCCGATCGCCACGACGCCGACGCCGCGAAGCTACAGGTGCCGACCGATGCCAATCAGATACTGTCCGCCCTGGAACAAAAGGAGCGAGCGGATGAGGGCCAGCCCAAGGGATAGTGCTCAATGACCGCCCTGGACAAATAGTCCTTCGGTCCGCAGCGCCTGCGCGAGCTGCTCCTCGATCCGCGCCGCTTGCGCGCGCCTGATGTGCTGCAGATGCAGTGTCGGCCCGGTCAGCACTTCGATGCCGCGCTTGAGCACACTGCCGGCGGCCCGAATGCCCGCCTTGTGCTGGTCAAAGCGTGCTGCCGGCGCGTAGCGGCTCATGCCCACGTACACACCATAGGGCTCATCGCGGCTGTCGCGGTAATCGAGCAATATGAGGTAGATGTTGCTGCGGCCACCCTCGGCCTGAAAGCGACCCGCCACCTCATACGCCAGCGGCAACCAGTCGACGTAGCGCATCGGCAACCATTCGGGAATCGAAGCCGCCGCGTGCTGCCACAGCCGTTCCAGCGCGGCCTCGATATTGACCGGCATCTCATCGCGCATCCACAGCTCGTGTATGCAGTGCGCGCCGGCGACGCCGTCCGCCGCCGCCAACGCGGCGTCGAACATCGACTCAAGCTCGAGCCTTGCGTGCCGGCGCAGCGGCCGCTCAGCCGGCGACCGGTTCACAACACCCGCTGCAGAAACGCAGCGATCGCTGCGATCTCCTCGGCGGACACCGTGTGCGGCATCGGATAGCTATGCCACTCCACCGGGTAAGCGGCGGCCAGCAGCAGCGCGCGCGTCTCCTCACCCAGGCGCGGGTCGACCACAGCGTCGAACGACCCGTGCGCTAGGAATATTGGCGTGGCCCGGTTGGCGCTGCTGCGCTCGGCGGCAAAACTGTCCTCGAGCAGCACGTAGCACGACAGGCCGATGATCCCGGCGAGGCGCTCAGTAAACCGGGTGCCGGTGAACAGCGCCATCGCGCCGCCCTGGGAGAATCCGGCCAGTACGATGCGCTCGGTGGCGATGCCTCGTGCATTTTCGCGCCGGATCAGTGCCCGTATGGCAGCGTCGGATTCGCGCACACCGATCTGGTCCTGTTCGGTGTGCCGGTCGAAACCGCGAATGTCGTACCAGGCCCGCATCCTGGCGCCGGCGTTCAGCGTAACCGGGCGCACCGGCGCGTGCGGAAATACGAAGCGCAGGGCCCGCGCGCCCGCAGCCGCCAGCGCGGGAACAGCCGGCTCGAAATCGTGACCGTCGGCTCCCAGGCCGTGCAGCCAGATCACCGCCGCCGTCGGGTCGGAGCCTGTTTCCACCTCGACCGTGGCCAGCGCCGGCGGATTCATCGGCTGCCCGGCCGCCCACGCAGCTCATGATGTTTAGCGATCATCGATCCAATCCTTTGAAAACTAAGTGCCGGTCTCGGCGGCGATGGTCGCCGGCGGCCGCCCGCCATAGGATAATGCATTGCAATCTGCACGCCGCCTGGCACACATACTCCCATTAACAGCGACGCCGATAATAACAACCCGCTGCCGCACTCGATGCCAGCCGCAGCCCTCACAGCGCCCACGGCGGTGACCGGCTGGCGCCGCGGTGCGGTGCGCGTTCGATTTCTATTCAAGAATCTGCGCCACCGCTCACGCGAATATCTTGGATGGCTGCTGGCGCGACTGGTCGGCAGGCATCACTACGCCACCAGCCTGCGACCACAGGAGATAACCACGGTGCTGATCTGCCGCATCAATGGGCGTATCGGCAACACGCTGTTTCTGACGCCACTGATCCGCTACCTGCACGAACTGTTGCCCAACGCGGCCATCGATCTGGCGCTGGCCTATCCGCACGCCGAGGAACTGCTGCGCGAGATCCCCGGGGTACGGCGCGTGATCGTATTTCCGCACGGCAAGCTGCAGCAGATCGGCCGCTACCTGGCGGCGCTGCGCACCCTGCGTGCGGTGCGCTACGACCTGGCGATCGATCCGACCGAATTCTCCACCAGCGGGCGCGTCATGCTGGCCTTGTCCCGCAGCCGCTATCGGCTCGGATTTGCCACCAGCGCCCAGTGGGCGCCATTGACCCACGCGGTGCCGCTGGCGCGCGAAGCGATGCACCAGGCGGTGCGACCACTGTACCTGGCGCAACGCATTTTCGGCGCCCCGTTGCAACACCAGGCGGCGCGCCTGTGGCTGCCGCTGCCGCAGGCAGAGCTCGCCCAAGGCAGACGTGTCATTGCCCAGGCCATTGGCGCCGAGCGCGTAGCGACACCCAGTAATGCCTTCGGCTTCTTCGCGCACGCGGCCAACCTCAAAGTCATCGATCGCAGCTGGTGGCTGGCGTTCTGGGAGGCATTCCTGGCACTGGAGCCGCTGGCCATTCCGGTGGAATTTCTTCCGTCGGCCGCGCACGCACCGACCGACGAGCGATTCGTGACGCTGCACGTTCGATCGACGCGCGAACTCACCGCCGCCATCGCCGCGACCCGCATGTTCATCGCCACCGACACCGGCCCGATGCACCTGGCGAGCACCACGGCGGTGCCGACGGTGGCCCTGTTCCAGGCCTCGGATCCGGCGCTCTATGGTCCATTGAAGCCGAACGATCTCGCCATCGATATCACACACTCGTCGCCGCGCGAGGTGGCGCAGCGCTGCCAGCGCATCTGGGTGGCGTGCGGGCCCGGAACCTCAGTTACGGCGCGCCAGCAGCCAATCCGATAGCAGCCGCAGCGGTTCGGCCCGCTCGCCGAAGGGCTCGAGGGCCTCGAGTGCGCGCTGGTGCAGCGCACTGACGGCGGAGCGCGACGCGGCGACGCCAGCCACGGCCGGATAGGTGGGCTTGGCGAGCGCCTGATCGGCCCCGGCGGTCTTGCCGAGCACGGCGGTTTCGCCGATGACATCCAGCAGATCGTCCTGGATCTGGAACGCCAGCCCGATGGCGGACGCAAAGTTCGCCAGTCCCGCCTTCAGACGCGGATCGAGAGTCGGAACACACTCCGCGGCCATCAGCACGCTGGCGCGTATCAACGCTCCGGTCTTGCGGGCGTGCATCTGCTCGATGCCTGCCAGGTCGAGCGTCTGTCCCTGCGCGGCCATATCGATCGCCTGCCCGCCCGCCATGCCGAAGCTGCCGCTGGCATCCGCCAGCAGGCCGATCAGCTGCAGGCGCACGCCGCTGGCCGCGGGCAGCGAGGGGTCACGCGCCAGCAGCTCAAAGGCCAGCGGCTGCAGCGCATCACCGACCAGTATCGCAGTCGCCTCGTCGAAGGCTTTGTGACAGGTGGGTCGGCCGCGCCGCAGATCGTCGTTGTCCATCGCCGGTAAGTCGTCGTGCACCAGCGAATAGGCGTGCACCAGTTCGATGGCGCAGGCAGCGCCCTCCACCTGGTCTTCGGTAAGGCCGAGCGTGAGCGCGGTGGCGAACATCAGCGCCGGGCGGATGCGTTTGCCGCCGCCGAGCACGCTGTAGCGCATCGCCGCGTGCAGCTGGGCCGGGACCAGCGTGTCGCTCGGAAGTCTGGCAGCCAGCGCACGCTCGATGCGCGTCTGCCAGGCGTGCAGCTGATGATGAAAGGCGTCCGCGGGGCTGGCACCACCGGATGCGCTGGCCGCTTCCAAGGACTTAAGTTCCCGTGCGCCGCTAGTCGATGCTGGCGGCCGACGCTTCGCGCGTACGGCGTTCGCGTCGCACGGCACTGATCGGCACCACCACGCCATCCGGCTGCGCGCGCGGCTCCTGGTACACGAACGGCAGCTCGGGCGCCATCGGGCCGGTGAGCCGCGGCCCGGTCAACGCCACGCGCAATGCCTTGATCGGATGGCGCAGCAGGTCGTTGACCGCCGTGCCCTCGAAACCGCAATGCGCCATGCAATTATCGCAGCGCGGATCCCGGCCCACGCCGTAGCGTTCCCACGCCGTGTCCTCCATCAGCGAGCGAAAGCTCGGTGCATAGCCCTCATCTGACATCAGGTAGCAGGGCCGCTGCCAGCCGAACACGTTGTAGGTCGGATTGCTCCACGGCGTGCACTGGTAGCTCTGATTGCCGGCGAGAAAATCCAGGTACAGCGCCGAGTGATTGAACAGCCAGTTGCGTCCCGCGGTGCGTCCACGCGCGAAGATCTCGCGGAACAGGGTCTTGCTCTCGATCCGGCCGAGAAACACGTCATGACGTGGCGCGTGCTCGTAGTGATAGCCGGGCGACACGGTGATTGCCTCCACGCCCAGCGTCATCGCGAAATCGAAGAATTCCGCCACTTCATCCGGATTCTCTTTGGCGAACAGCGTGCAGTTGACCGTCACACGGAAATTGCGCTCGCGCAGCAGCCTGATCGCCGCCACGGCTTTGTCGAACACGCCCTCCTGGCACACCGAGGCGTCGTGCTGGCGTTGCAGGCCGTCCAGATGGATGGAAAACGTCAGGTAGGGCGAGGGCTGGTATTCATCGATGTGCTTGGGCACCAGCAGCGCGTTGGTGCACAGGTAGACGAATTTCCTGCGCGCCACGATGCCGGCCACGATCTGCGGCAGCTCCTTGTGGATCAGCGGCTCGCCGCCCGGAATCGACACCACCGGAGCGCCGCAGTCATCCACCGCCTGCAGCGCGTCAGCCACACTCATCCGGCGCTGCAGGATGTCCTTCTCGTAGTCGATCTTGCCGCAACCGGCGCAGGCCAGGTTGCACTGGAACAACGGCTCGAGCATCAGCACCAGCGGATAGCGCTTGCGGCCACTGAGCTTCTGGCGCAGGAGATACTTGCCGATCCGGTATTGCTGGATCAGAGGAATGCTCATGAACGAGCCTCCGTCAAGGGAGCGGTAGATAAATGGACCAGCAAACGACACCTCCAGACTGCAGCCTTAGGGTACCTAACTCGCCGACTCGGCGCGAGCGTCACGCTCGTACACCGTCTCCGGGCGGCACCGTGGGGCGGATAGTACACTGGCTGTACGTCGGCCACTGGATGGCGAGGTGACCATGCATGGTCTACCGACAGGGATGGGCCTCGCTCTGGCCGCAGCCGCGAGCACGGTAGCGGCCGCGGGCACACGCCGGACGCGTCGGTCGCCTCCGCCCCAGCGCCGGCCAGTCCCGCTGTGAGCGTGCTCAAGCCGCTGTGCGGTCACGAATATGGGCTGTACCAACAGTTGTTCTCCTTCTGTGCGCAGGACTACCTTCCGATCGGTCCGGCCCGGCGGTTACGCCTGCCGTTTCATCACTTTCAGCCTGCCGATGATGCTGCTCGGCGCGGCGCTGGCCGGGTTCCAGCCCATGGCCCTGATCCTGCTGGCAATAACGGTCGCAGCCCGGCTCGTGCTACATTTCCCCCGCCACGCGCGCGGGCAGCAGCTCGGGTTGATCGCGCTGCATGATGTGCTGCTGCTTGCCCTGTGGTGCTGCAGCTTTAGCGGGCGTGAGGTCATCTGGCGCCGCGAGCGCTTCGACGTCGGCCGTGGCGGCTCATTGCACCGCATCGGCGAACGGCACGTGCCCTATCACAGCGGAGAGATCGCAGAATGAAGACGCTTTTTTTGCACCCGCCGTCGTTCGACGGTTTCGACGGCGGTGCCGGCTCGCGCTACCAGGCCAAGCGCGAGATCCGCTCGTTCTGGTATCCGACCTGGCTGGCGCAGCCGGCTGCACTGGTGCCCGACAGCAAACTGATCGACGCTCCGGCCGACGGCATGACGGTGCAGGATGTGCTGCCGCTCGCCCGCCAGTACCAGCTGGTGATCATGCACACCAGTGCTCCCTCGTTCCCGACCGACGCGCGCATGGCGGAGCTGCTCAAGGCAGAGAACCCCGGCCTGCTGATCGGCATGGTCGGCGCCAAGGTTGCGGTCGATCCGGAAGGCTCGCTCAAGGCTTCGAGCGCCATCGATTTCGTGGCGCGCGAGGAATTCGACTACACCTGCAAGGAAGTGGCCGAGGGCCGTGAGTTGCATTCGATTGCGGGCCTGAGCTGGCAGACCCCGACCGACGGCATCCGCCACAATCCCGCGCGCGTACCCGTGACCGACATGGATGAACTGCCATGGGTGGCGCCGGTATACCAGCGCGACCTGCGGGTCGAGAACTACTTCATCGGCTATCTGAAACATCCCTATGTTTCGTTCTACACCGGACGCGGCTGCCGATCCAAGTGCACCTTCTGCCTGTGGCCGCAGACCGTGGGCGGCCACCGCTATCGCGTGCGCAGCGTGGACAACGTGCTGGGCGAGGTGCAGTGGATCAAGGACAATCTGCCGCAGGTGAAGGAGATCTTCTTCGACGACGACACCTTCACCGACTTTCGGCCGCGCGCCGAGGAGATCGCGCGGGGCTTAGGCCGCCTGGGCGTCACCTGGTCATGCAATGCCAAGGCCAACGTGCCCTACGACACGCTCAAGATCATGAAGGACAATGGACTGCGGCTGCTGCTGGTGGGCTATGAATCGGGCAACGACCAGATCCTGCACAACATCCGCAAGGGCCTGCGCACCGACATCGCGCGGCGATTCACCCGCGACTGCCGGCGCCTGGGCATCGTCATCCACGGCACCTTCATCCTCGGGCTGCCGGGCGAGACCGCGCAGACCATGCGCGAGACCATGCAGTTCGCCATCGACATCAATCCGCACACCATCCAGGTGTCGCTGGCGGCGCCCTATCCGGGCACCGAACTGTATGCCCAGGCGATCGCCAGCGGCTGGCTGCAGGAGGACACATCGCTCAATCTGGTGAATACCCAGGGCGTGCAGCTGGCGCCGATCAGCTACCCGCATCTGAACGCCAAGGACATCTACCACGGCGTGGAGACGTTCTACCGTCGGTTCTATTTCCGTCCGCGCAAGATCGCCGAACTGACCGCCGAGATGATGACCAGCTGGGAGATGACCAAGCGACGACTGCGCGAGGGCGTGGAGTTTTTCCGTTTCCTGCGAGCCCACACCGCCTGAGCCCGATCACCTCCTGATCGTAACCGCCGACGCCGTGCGGCGCGCCGCATGACAGGTGCCGGCGCTAGCCGCGCGCCTGCAGAAACCATCGCACCGCATCGTCGATCGCCTGCTGCGCCGGACGCCATCGATAGCCCAGTTCGCGCACTGCCTTGGCGCTGGAGAAATACATGCGATGGCGCGCCATGCGAACGCCATCGACGGTGATGCGTGTCTCGCGTCCGGTCAGGCGTGCCAGCGCTTCGGCCGCATACGCGACCGGCAGCAGCAGTGTCAGCGGCAATCGCAGCCGCGGCGCGCGCCGTCCCGAGGCCAGCGCGATCATCGCCAGGATGCGCTGCAGGCTCAGGTCGGTGCCGCCGAGAATGTAGCGCTCGCCGATACGCCCATGCTGGTACGCCAGCAGATGTCCGGCGGCGACGTCATCGACGTGAACGATGTTGAGGCCGGTATCGACGTAGGCCGGCATGTGTCCAGTGGCCGCATCGAGCACCAGCCGGCCGGTGGGCGTGGGCTTAACGTCGCCCGGACCGATGGGTGTGGAGGGATTGACGATCACGACCGGCGCGCCGGCGCGCGCCGCCTGCAGCACCCAGCTTTCCGCCAGAAATTTGGAGCGCTTGTAGTGGCCGACCATGGCCGCAAGGCTCGCCGCATCGCTCTCATCGGACGGCCTTGCGTCCGGGCGCAGGCCGATCGTGGCGACGCTGCTGGTGTAGACGATGCGCCGGATGCCGCCGCGGCGCGCCGCGTCCACGACATTGCGCGTGCCATCGACATTGCTGCGATAGAGCGCCTGCGGATCGGGTGTCCACAGCCGATAGTCGGCGGCGACGTGGAACAGCGCCTCGCAGCCCAGGAGCGCGCGTTCCAGCGCTGGGACATCGGCCAGATCGCCCACCACCGGCTCGACCGGTAGAGCTTCGAGATTGCGGCGATTCGACTGCGCGCGCAGCAGCACCCGCACCTGATGTCCAGCCGCCAGCAGCGTGCGTACCACCGCGGCGCCGACGAAGCCGCTGGCGCCGGTGACCAGCGCTCGCATCAGCCGCCCCCACGCGGCTCGGGCGCTCGCGTCGGCGCTGCGCGCCGGGCGCAGTCGTGCAGTACACGGCGGGCGACGCGATACGCCGCTGCGAGCCGCAGCAGCGAGCCCCAGTCCGCTGGCGCGCCAAGCAGTGCCCAGGCGCGCCACAGCCCCGGCCGACCCGCCATTGCCGGCTCGAACGCCCGCATGACGCTGCCCGGCAGGCTCACCGTGGCGCTATCGACGATCACGCGCAGCGTGATGAACGGCAGGCCATGGTCAGCTGCCACCTGCGCCACTGCCGCGCTTTCCATGTCCACCGCCACGGCCTGCGTGTCCCGGAACAGACGCGCCTTGAGCTCCGCCGTCGCGACCGGCTGCACGCTGCTCAGCAGTCCTCCGGCCGTCACCGCAGCGTGCGCCGGCAGCGCCGCTGCCACCCGTTCGCGCCATGTCCGGCAGGTTTCAAAGCGCTGCAGCGGCGCCAGTCCTGGGGCCGTCGATGGGCGCACTACCTCGGCGGGCAGCAGCACAGTGCCGCAGCCCAGGGCCGGATCGAGCCCACCGGCCACGCCCCAGCTCAGCAACGCGCCCGCGCCGGCCGCGACCAGCTGGTGCGCAGCCTGGACGGCGTTGTCGCCACCGACGCCGCTCACGCTCACCAGAGAACCATCGCCCAGGCGCCACAGGCCGCCGACGCGGCGGCGCCGCGTGCCCAGGCTCTGCGCCTCGAATTCGAGCGCCGCGACGACGCCCGTAGCGCTCAAGCGTCCTTGCCGTCGTGCACCAGGCGGCGATAGCGAGCCAGGGCCCAGAGCGGGAAGTAGGCGCAATAGCCGTGGTACTTCAGATAAAACACGCGCGGAAACCCCGGTGCGGTATAGCTCGGATGCTCCCACAGGCCGTTGCCCTGCTGAGCGCGTAACAGGAATTGAACACCGCGACGCAGCACCGAGGCGTCGACACCGCCGACCGCCATCAGTGCCAGCAGCGCCCAGGCGGTCTGATAGGGCGTGCTGCCGATGCCGCGGCCCGCCAGGTCCGGATCCAGGTAACTGTCATTGCTCTCGCCCCAGCCGCCGTCGGCCTGCTGGCAGCGGGCCAGCCACGCCACCGCGCGCCGCACCGCCGGATCCTCGGCACCGATGCCGGCGGCCGCCAGCGCCACCAGCACCGACCAGGTGCCATAGATGTAGTTCGTGCCCCAGCGCCCGAACCACGAGCCATCCGCCTGCTGCGTGGCGCGCAGATAGCCGATGGCGCGCTCGAGCGCCAAGGCGTCCTGTTCGCGGCCCACGCGGGCCAGCGCCGTCACGACGCGCGCGGTGACATCCTCGGTCGGCGGGTCGAGCAATGCGCCGTGATCGGCGAACGGGATTTCGTTCAGGTAGTAGCAGGTGCCATCGACGTCGAAGGACGCAAAGCCGCCGTTCCGGCTCTGCATGCCGACCAGCCAGTCCAGCGCGCGCCCGATCGCTCCGGCGTAGTTGGCCCGCTGCGGGGCGGCGTGCATGGCCCAGGCGACTGCCGCGGTGTCGTCGAGGTCGGGGTAGTAGCCGTTGTTGAATTGAAATGCCCAGCCGCCGCCGGGCAATTCGGGACGCCGCTCGCGCCAGTCGCCCGCCGCCTCCAGCAGCTGCAGCGGACGCAGCCACTCCAGCCCCTGCAATGCCGCATTGCGTCCCGCGCCGCTGCCCTCCTCCTCCAGCGCCAGGCAGCTCAGTGCCGTGTCCCACACCGGCGACACGCAGGGCTGGCAGTAGGTGCTGTGCTCGCCCACCACCAGCAGTTTCCATAGCGCGCGCTTGGCCTGCACGCGGCGCGGATCGTCGGCGGCATAGCCCAGCGTCACCATCACCTCGAGCGCATTGACCATGGCCGGGAAGATGGCGCCCAGGCCGTCCTCACCGTTGGCGCGCGCATTGATCCACTCCTCGGCGCGCTTGATCGCCCGCGCGCGCAGCGCGCGCGGTACCAGCGGATCGATCATGCGGCCGAGCCGGTCGAGCAGCAGGAACGCACGGTTGGTGAAGCCGCGACGACGAAAGTAGTTGGGCTCGAGTTCCGGATCGATGGTGAACAGCTCGCGGATATGCAGCGCGCGCGGGTTGCGCGCACGCACCTTGCGCGAACACAGCACGAACAGCGGCACCATCACCGTGCGCGACCAGTACGAGACCTTGTCGAGATGGAACGGGAACCACTTCGGCAGCAGCATGATCTCCACCGGGATATACGGCACACCGCGCCACGGCAGCTGGCCGAACATCGCCAGCGTCAGGCGTGTGAACACGTTGGCGCGTGCGGCGCCGCCGTACTGCAGGATGGCGTCGCGTGCACGCACCATATGCGGCGCCTGTGGACTGTCGCCAGCCAGCTTGAGCGCGTAGTAGGCCTTGACGCTGCAGCTGATGTCGAAGCTGCCGCCGTGGTAGAGCGCCCAGCCGTCGTGCTCGGCCTGTCGATCCCGCAGGAACGCCGCGAGCTTGGTTTCCAGCGCAGCGTCGATCTCATCCAGGAAATGCATCAACAGGATAAACTCCGCCGGGATGGTGCAGTCGGCCTCCAGCTCGAACAGCCAGTGGCCGGAAGCGTGCTGCTGCGCCAGCAGCGCCTCGCGCGCACTGACGATCGCGCGCTCGACGGTCGAGCCGCCGACGGCGTGTGCCGCCCCGAGATTTCCAATCACCGGTTCAACCGACATCGCTCAACCTCTCCTTCAGTTCATCGGGCTGGGCCGGCAGCGGCTCGCGCAACGCGCGCCACTCGGCCGAGTCGCGCGCTTCGGATTGCTCGATCAGCGGCAACCCTCTGGCGGCGTAGGCAAACAGCCGCCGCAACAGCCAATCGCTGCGCGCCGACAGGTCGCACAGCAGCCGCACCATCATCACTGCGCGCCGTGACACCTTGACCTGGGCGCCGGCGGTGAAGCGCGGATTATCGTTGATCCCGCGCAACGTCAACAGCGCCAGTCCGATCGACCACAGGCAGAATCGCCGGATGCCGCTCTGCGTTGCAGGTATCAGCAGCGTAAACGACAGCGCATTGCGCAGATGCCCGTGGGCAATGCCGATCAGCTCCTGCAGGCTGTCGCGAAAGCCGCGCTCGTGCTGCCGGCTGGTTAGCTGTTCGAGCTTCAGACCGTGGCGCTCGAAGATCTCCCGCGGCAGCCAGCAGGCCCCGCGACTGCGATCCTCCCACATATCCTTGAGGATGTTGGTCATCTGCAGCCCTTGCCCGAACGATGGCGCCAGGCGCCGCAGCGCCAGCGCATGCTGCTGTACCTCGGGAAGCTGTGCGCAAAACAAATCCGTCAGCATCTCCCCAACCACACCGGCGACGTGATAGCAGTAGCTGTCCAGATCGGCCAGGCGATTCAGGCCGCGCAGGCTGGCGTTGCGCTGGAAGTAGTGCATGCCGTCGCACATGATCTCGACGCAGCGCTGCATGGCCGCCTGCTCGCGCCGGTCCGCGCAGCGCACGGTGCTGATCACGCGGGCAAGATTGCGCACCAGGTCGCGCTCGTGCGCCAGGGTGCGATCCGACAGCCGCGGCGCCAGTTCCCCGGCCAGGGCCGCAGGCTCGGCCAGTCCGCCGACCACGTCGCTGAATTGCCGCAGGAATCGGCGCTTGTCCTCGGCCGGCAGCGTCGGCTCGTCTTCGATCGTGTCGGCGATCCGGCACAGCAGGTAGGCACTGGTCACCGTCTCGCGCAGACCGGAGGGAAGCTGTGGAATCGTCAACGCAAAGGTGCGCGACACGTGGACGAGGATGTCGCTCTGGTAGTTCTTATCCGAGCGCGTGTCAGGCTGGGGTACGGCTCTGGCCATAATTGCTCAATCGCCGGCTACGGAGTCAGGGTCGATGCTGCGCTGATAGGTGCTGGAGCGCAACATGCGCTGCGGTCAGGGCGGATTCTCGCCATCCTCACCGTCCGGGGCGCGCCTGCGGTCGCGCAGGATGCGGGTCAGACCGGTAGTACCCGGCGTGCGCATGCCCGGGCCGCCGACACCCCAGATGCCGGTGTCCTCGCTATCCGGCGTGGCATCGCCGCTCACCACCCGAAGCCTGGCCCACTGCCTGCGAAGGATCCGCAGCCACAGCCACAGCGCAATCAGCATCAGGATGCCGATCAGGCCGGCTCGCAGCCTTCGCTCCCATGGCAGACCCTGGCTCATCAGCAGCGCGGCGACCGCGATCACCAGCGCCACGTACAGCACCGTCGCCAGCACCAGTGCCTGCCGGGCACGCCGCGGTCCCCAGCGCTCCAGCAACCCACGCCAGTCTGTGATCTGATCGGTGCTCCGGCGCTGCACGGCTTTGCCCTTCCGCTCAGGCTCTGCCGGTCCTGGGGCCGAGGAACAGCCACAGCACGAAACCGAGTACCGGCAGCACGATCACCAGCACCACCCACAGCACCTTCTTGCCGGTGTCGGCGCTGCTTTGCACGATATTGACGATCGCCCAGACGTCGGCGATCAGGACCAGCAGACCCCACAGACCTCGGTATTCCACGGCTATCCCCTGTTCGGGCGAAACATGCCCCCTATCCTACCAGCGGCAGGCGCACTGCCGGTCGCATTCGGCCGAGGGGATTATTTTCGCGACTGTACGTTCTGCAGGATAGCCACGATGAACCAGACCAGGCCGGTAATCACCAGCAGCGCGGAAGCGGTCTTGGCCACGTGCGGCAGAGCCGGGTGCCGGCCCACGGCATCGGCTGCGATGACGCCCAGGACCAGCGTCAGTGAGGCCAACGCGAGCCGCCAGCGCAGCTGAGCGGGTGTCAGCGGCGGCGTGGCGCTTTGAACCGGCTCGCGACTGAAGGCGGAATCCCGATCATCAGCGTTCAGCGGCGCGCCGCAACCGATGCAGGCCACCGCCTGGTCGCTCACCGCCCGGCCACATTCGCTGCATTTGATGATCGCCATCGGCCGCGGCCGGCCTACTGGAATCCCATGCGAAAAGCGCCCCATAACCGGCCGTCGACCAAGATCGGGGACGACAGGTCCTTCATCAACACGAATTTCCCGCCGCCCATATTGCGCCGGTAGGTCTGCAGCAGAAAGGGCTTGCGGTTCTGCGCCACCTTGCGCACCGCGCGATCGTCGAAGATGCGCCGATTGCGGCAGTTGGCCGCGTTCCACTCCGGGTCCGCGCCCTGCGGCAGGCGATAGTTCGGGTTGTGCGTGGGCAGATAACCGCCCTTGGCCCAGGCGACGCAGAACACGATCCTGGGATCGATCTTCTGCAGCGGATCCTGGATCGGCGGCAGAATCCGGTCGGTGAACTCGACGTAGTCGGTCAGGTATTGCTTGGGATTGGTGCCGGGAATTTCCCGGTATTTGTCGTCGAACAACTGCGCCACCGTGATCTCGCCGCGCTGGATGGCGGCGGCAAATTCCACGGTAATGCGTTTTGCGGTGTCGATCACGACCCGAATCAGCGGCGTCTCGGTTGTCTCGACACCGCTCTCGGCGATGTACTCGATCAATGTCTCGCTCAGCGCCAGCAGGCCGTCGATACGCTGGTCCGCCAGCTTAAGGTTGACCGACGATGCCTCGACACCCTGGGCAAGCTCCACCAGCTGGGCGATGGTCGAATCGCAATGGCGCAGATTCTCCTCGGCCGATCCGGCGATGGCGTCGATCTCCCGGCCTACCGTCTTAAAGGCGTCATCGGCGCGAATGATGACGCCCTGTACCTTCTCGGCCCCCTTGCCGGCGTGATCGGCGTGCTCGGTGGCGTCGTTGCTCTCGCCGATCAGGCCGCCGATCTGACTGCCCAGATCGCGCACGATCTCCCCGATACGGTCGGTGGCCTTGCGCGTGCCCTCGGCCAGATTCCTCACCTCGGCTGCGACCACGGCAAAGCCGCGGCCGGCCTCACCGGCGCGCGCGGCTTCGACCGCGGCATTGAGCGCCAGCAGCCGCGTGTGTTTGGCGATGGTCTCGATGGTGGAGGCAACGTCGCCGATCTGCTTGAGCAGCGCGCTGAAGGAGCCGAGGCGCTCCTCGATGCGGCCCACCGCGGCGCTCAGCAGCCCGATATGCTGCACGGCGCCCCCGATCAGTGCGCGCGATTCCGTGATCTCGACGCCAGCGGTCGACGCCGCACTCTGGGTTTCGCGCGCGGCGCGATCGATCTCGTGGTTACCCGCCACCATGGTCTCGGCCGCGCCCTGCAGCTGCTTGAACTGCGTTGACTGTTGCGATGCGCGGGTGGTGACTTCATCCAGGTGACCGGCGATATCGGCGACTTCGACGCCCAGGTTACCGATGCGGCTCGCGAGCTCCGCGATCAGCGAATGCTTTGGCTGCGCCATCTAGCGGTCACCGGCGGCGGTGGGAAATTCTCGTGCTGCAGCGGCGAGCGGGCGTCTCTCCGACGTCATGTCAGAAAATTGCAATGAACGATACCCCAAGCAAAAAAGCCTCCCCACCGGCACGATTGTCCGGCGCCCCGTCCGCAATAGATAGAATACCGCAACCGCTGCGCGGCGCGGGCTCGCAGTGGGCGCGTCGCTCGGGCGCGGCACAGGAGCGCAGCGGAAACTCGCAATTACTCTAGAATCTTTAGAGTATTATTTAATAT
>DATAJH010000022.1:0-2768 GCA_036262215.1 Steroidobacteraceae bacterium | reverse complement strand
GGCGCTGCAGCGACAGCGTCTGTCCCAGTATCAGGTTGTCGACGCCGACCCCTGGCAGGCCCACCGGCAGGCCGCCGGCGAGTTCGCGGGTCTGGAAGAACAGCCGGCCGGCAGGTGGTTTCTTGCCATGGTTGCCGCTATAGCTGGAAGGGATGACCAGACCGGCGTCGAAGCATTGCCGGTGGATTTCTGGGAGCGGCACGGCAAGGACATGCGCTCCTGGAAGGAGGGTGACCGCACCTGGTATCAGGTCAGCGGGCCGGCCGCCGGCTCCTGGCGTCCCAATGTGTTCGTCTACGAAGCCGGACCGCAGGGCATCGAAGCCATCGTGCGGGCCGTGGACGGCGAGGCGGCCACGCTGGAACTGGCGCGCGATTTTCGCAGCGAGCGCCACAGCGTCTGGGGCATCACTGCGCGCAACCGGGAGCAGAACTTCGCGCTCAACCTGCTGATGGATCCGGAGATCGACTTCGTCACGCTGCTCGGGCCGGCCGGCAGCGGCAAAACCCTGCTGGCGCTGGCCGCCGGCCTGGCGCAGACGCTGGAACGCAATCGGTTTGTCGAGATCATCATGACGCGCGTCACCGTTCCACTCGGCGAGGACATCGGCTTTCTGCCCGGCACCGAAGAGGAAAAGATGGAGCCGTGGATGGGCGCGCTGATGGACAACCTGGAGGTGCTCACGCGCAGCGATGAAGGCGGCAACTGGGGTCGGGCAGCCACCAACGATCTGCTGCGCAATCGCATCAAGATCCGCTCCCTCAATTTCATGCGCGGTCGCACGTTCCTTAATCGTTTCATCATCCTCGATGAGGCGCAGAATCTGACCCCCAAGCAGATGAAGGCGCTGGTGACGCGGGCCGGACCGGGCAGCAAGCTGGTGTGCCTGGGCAATATTGCCCAGATCGATACCCCCTACCTGACCGAGACCACCTGCGGCCTGACCTACGTCGTCAACCGCTTCCAGGGCTGGCCGTATTCTGGACATGTCACCCTGGTGCGTGGCGAGCGCTCGCGGCTTGCGGATTTCGCCTCCGAGGCCCTGTAGCGATCGCAGGTTTAAGGGCGACGCGGAACCTTGGCGCCTGCGACGAGGTCTGAAGTAAAGTACAACATATTGATGTCCCTGCAACTTATGTCCCGAACCTGCACTGCCCTGCTCGGCTGCCTGTTGACTGTCTCGGCCACCTGGGCCGCGGCGGCCGACTCCGCTGCCACTGCCAGCTTCACGCCCAGCACCGCATCCATCGGCAGCGACCTGCCCGACCTGGGTGGCCCTGCCAACGCGATGATCAGCAAGGCCGACGAATACGACGTCGGCCGCATGGCGATGCGCGAAATGCGCGATCAGAACATGATCCTCGAGGACGCCGAGGCCACCGATTACATCCAGCAGCTGGGGATGCGGCTCGCCTCCCAGGCACACGACGAAGGTCAGAATTTTACATATTCCGTCCTGCGCGAACCGGTGATCAACGCCTTCGCCACCTTTGGCGGCTTCATCTGCATCAATAGCGGGCTGATCCTGCTGACCGACAACGAGTCGCAGCTGGCCGCCGTCATGGCGCACGAAACCGGCCACGTCGTGCAACGCCACATCGCCCGCGGTTACCTGGCCCAGAGCCGAATGTCGCTCGCCTCGACCGCCGCGTTGCTGGCTGCAATTCTCATCGGAGCCGCCAGCGGTGCCGGCGGCCAGGCAATGGAAGGCGCCATCGCGATGAGCCAGGCCGTCGCCCTGCAGCAGAGCATCAATTACACCCGCAGTCAGGAAATAGAGGCCGATGCAGTCGGCATCGAGCTGCTGTCCGGCGCCGGTTTCGATCCGAACGAAATGGCCGCATTCTTTGAATCCATGTCGCGCGTGGAAGGTCTGTCGATGGCCGGAATTCCGGCACTGCTGGTGGACCACCCGGTCACCAGCGATCGCATTGCCGCCGCGCGCAACCGCGCTGCGACCTTTCCGCAGGTCAAGCTGCTGCCGGAGTCACAAAGCTTCGCCTTCTTCAAAGAGCGCGTGCGTGTGCTGGTGACCCCACCCGAGGTCCACCTGGATCAGTACTACGCGTCGCTGCGCGACCGCCGGGCGCTGACGCCGGCGGAGCGCTACGGCGAGGCCTTGGTACAGATGCAGCACGGCAACGCGGCGAGCGCGGTGCAGACGCTGCGCCAGCTGCAGAGCACCTATCCGCAGATGACGATACTGTACGCGGCGTTGGGTCAGGCGCTTGCCGCCGCCGGCCAGATGGACGCGTCGCTCGCACTGTTCGAACGTTCGGTGCGCTTGTTCCCGCGAAACGTGCCACTGACGGTGCGCTATTCCGAGACCCTGATGCAGGCCGGCAAGCCGAAGCAGGCGCATGAGCTGCTGCTCGATCTGTTCAATAATGTCGACCCGTCACCGGCGCAGATCCGGCTCACGGCGCTGGCCGCCAGCGCCGCAGGCGATCCGGGGGACGCCTATGCCTACATGGCCGAGTATGACCTGGCCGGCGGCCAGCTGGCTCTGGCCAATCAGCAGCTCGAACTGGCGCTCGCCGCTCCCGACCTCACCAGTGTACAGCGCGCGCGATTTCGCGCGCGCCTGGAAGAAGTGCGCGGCTGGCTGCGTGAACAGCAGCAATCCCGGCACGGGCTGCAGAACGGCAGCTAAGGCTGGTCTCGCCGCGGCGCAATATCAGTGCCGCCCAAGCTGCTACACTCGCGCCCCATGTCGCGTCAAATCATTGCCGCCCCAGGCCAACGACGCCCGTCCCTCTGGCCCCCTC
>DATAJH010000021.1:0-43904 GCA_036262215.1 Steroidobacteraceae bacterium | reverse complement strand
TTGCGCAATCATGTGTTCAAATTCGGTTCGGACATGGCATCAGCTCGCGACGCAATCGCGAAGCAAACAGTAGAAACAGCAGGCCGCCGGCGACCACGATCGCTGCATGGATGAGCCAGAATTGAGCTGAGGAGAGTCGCTCATAAAGACCCCCGAGACGACCACTGATGATGCTGCCAGCAAACATCGACAGATAATAAACGCCGATCATCATGGCGTTGATCGACGCGGGTGCCGTCCGCGAGAACACGGCGACGGCCACTGGCGCGAAATAAAGGTAACCAACGGCCGAGAGGAAGTGATAGGCAAGCGCCCAAACCAAAGGCGCCCTGCCCGTCGCATCAGCGGCCAGCTGGCCGGCCGCCAACCATGCAATCGCGCCGCCGAACAGTAAGCAACCGATGCCGAGTTTCGTCAGATCATCCGGTTCACTCGAACGACTAGCCTGCCAACGCCAGAATTTCAGCAGTGGCGGCAGCAGCACGACGACGCTGAGAGCGTCGACGGCCTGCAACCACGGGACCGGTATTTTCCAACTGCCGGCCGCCAAGTCCACGTGATCCCTCGCCCATAGGTTATAGGTATTCCAGATTTGTGATTGCGCGATCCAGAACAGGGTAAAGATAGGGAGCATTGACACCATGATGAGAGCGACGCGACGGTCCTCGGAGCTGAGCTCGCGACGCACCGCGTTCGCGCCTCGCACAGCATCGGGCGGGAGATCTCGGCCGCCCGACAAGTAGACGACAAGACCTATAAGCATGCCAAATCCGGCGAATCCGAAACCGTAATGCCATCCATACGTCTGCGCAAGAACACCGGTGATCAAGGGCGCAACGAAGGCTCCGGAGTTCATGACTCCGAAGTAGATCTGAAACGCTGTTTCGCGGCGGCGATCTTCGTCGGAATAAAGGTCGCCTACCTGTGACGCCAGGTTGCCACGCAGCACGCCTGCGCCAAGGATCAATAACAGGAGCGCTGCGAGAAACGACGCCTCGAACGCCATGCAGAAATGGCCCGCGGTCATCAAGAGCGCACCAAGCGCTACAGCACGTCGTCGACCCAGTACTCGATCGCCGAGCAGACCGCCAAACACGGGCACGAGGTATACGAAGCCGACGTAAAGGCCGAAGATCTGGGACGCAAACGCTTGTAACGAGAGTGGTCCGGTCACGCCCTCAATGGCTGCTCGAAATCCTTTAAATCCCACGATGTTTTCGACGTGGCCCGGTTGCAGCAGCTGTTCGACCATATAAAGGACGAGAAGCGCCTGCATGCCGTGGAAGGAGATCCGCTCCCATAATTCGGTGGCGCCTATGAAGAACAGTCCGCGGGGTTGCCCAAGTAGATCGCGGCCGTTCGCGAACCGCGCTGTCGGGGCGACTGCGACGGCGCTATACTCGGTTGCCACTCAGTGACCCGCTCGTCGACGCTCTCAATTGTCGAACCGATAACGCTACCACGATCCTCAATCTGTCCATGAAGTTCTAGCGCAGGGTACGGCCGTGAGGTCATCTTCATGGCAGGCGCGCTAATTGACAAGGTCGCTGGTAGAGATCGTGCAAACCAACCGGAATTGCCAGATAGCCGCGATTCATCAAGGTCCGCACAGGGTCAACAGTTCTGGCAGCACGATCGCCGGTCGGAATGTGGCCCCAGCGGCTGTGGCAGAACGCATATGCCCGAATTGATCTATCCCGCCAAAACCCCGGGCGACTATGAAGCTTTCGCGGTCTTGGTTAGCGAGTACGTCGGTTGGTGCCGAACGCGGTACCAACACGATGCCTGGTTCGTCGAGCAGGTGTTCGGCTACCAGGACTTGGACCAGGAATTGAGCGAACTGGCCACGGCATACGGTCCGCCGAATGGGAAGACACTGCTGGCCCGCTGTGACGATCAGATCTGCGGAGGCGGCGCATTCCGTCGACTTCAGGACGGTACTTGTGAAATGAAACGGCTGTACGTATCGGATCGATTCAAAGGCCGTGGGATTGGACGTCGGCTTGCAGATGAGCTGATCAACACTGCCCGATCGGAGGGCTATCCGTTGATGCGCCTCGACACCGGAAACTTACTGACCGAGGCCATCACCATGTACCGCAAACTCGGATTCAGGGACTGTGCGCCCCACCTCGACTATCCAGAGAAGCTTTTGCCTCGTCTGGTATTCATGGAGTTACCGTTGAGCAATTGACGGACCAGTGATGCGCCCGCATTTCAGCGCGCCGAAGCGGCTGCCCAGGCTCGGCTTCTTCTCCGCGCAGGGAACCGGCCTGCGATGGTCGCACCTTAAAGAGGCCAATTCACGGGATGCTAAACTCGTCTGCACTTTCCGGACACTGGGTCTCGATACAGATCGCATCATGAGCAGCCTATGAATGCCCCGCTTACCATTGCCACCCTGCAGGTCGAGGATTTGGTCGCCCACATCAGCAGCGGCCATGTTTCCCCGGGAGCCGGCGCCGCCGGCGCTGTCGCCCTGGCGCTCGCGGCCGCTTGTGCGAGCAAGGCCGCGTCCGTCAGTCTGAAACATCATCCGGACGAACTCGAACTGCGTTCCGCCGTCGCTTCGTTCGCGAAAATCGCGCGCCTTGCTTTAACCGACGCCGATCGCGATTCAGATGCATTTGAAGAATTTATTCGGGAGAGGAATTCGGCCGCGATCGATCGACTGGTGTGCGAGGGCGAGAGGGTGGCCCGATTGATCGTTGCGTTGGCGACCGCGATCGATGAGATCGAGGCCAGGATAAGACCCAATATGACCGGGGATATCGTCGCGGCTAAGGCGCTGATAGGCGCCGCGCGTCGCATTCAGCAGTGGGACGAGGATGAGGCCCGGAAGGTTCGCTGACGAATTCAGGTTGGGTCACAATTACTTCTCCCCGACATCATCATCGAAACGGAGGTTGCCACCATGAAAGCCATACAGATGCATGGGTACGGAGGTGTAGATCAACTCCGGTATGAGGATGTTCCGGCGCCCGCGGCCGGACCCGGTGAGATCCTTGTAAAGGTCGCGGCAACAAGTGTGAATCCAATCGATTGGAAGATACGCCGCGGAGATTTGAAGGGAATGCTGACTCTTCAGTTTCCCGTCATTCCGGGGCGCGACGTCGCTGGTGAGGTTGCGGCGGTCGGTGCCGGTGTGTCCAATTTCAAGCCGGGCCAGAAGGTGATGGCACTGACAAATCACACCTATGCTGAACTCGTGGTTGTTCCGAGCGCCGCGTTGGCCACGGTGCCGGACGGGCTCGAGTTGCAACAGGCCGGCGCCCTGCCGCTTGTGACAACCACAGGGGCCGCGCTGATCGAGCACGTGGGGCCACGCAGCGGCCAAACTGTCCTGGTAACGGGAGCGCTTGGAGGGGTTGGGCGGACTGCGGTGTATGTCGCCATCGAGCGCGGTGCACGTGTACTAGCCGGAGTACGCGAACGGCAGAAGAGGCAGGCTCAGGCGCTAGGGGCCGATCAAGTCATCGCAATCGACTCGGACGCCGAGATCCGCTCCCTTCCTGATCTGGATGCAATCGCCGACACGGTGGACGGAGAGGTCATCGGGAAGCTAATCGCGAAGTTGAAGCGAGGAGGAGTCCTGGGTTCGGTCGTGGGAAAGCCCAAAGCGGCAGAAGGAAAAGATATTCGCGTCGCGGCATTCAGCGTACAGCCGAATCCAACTGTGCTCGCCAGATTGGGCGAGGCGGTCCGCAAAGGCAGTCTCAGTATCCCCGTCGTTAAGACATTCAAGCTCAGCGAGGCGGCCGCCGCGCAGAGGTTCGCGGAGGAAGGCAAGGTTCAGGGAAAAATAGTGCTCATTCCGTAGTGCAACGCCACGAAGCCCTGTTGGGCAGCAGAGAAGTTAAATGAAGCGCACATGGGCAATCATCGGCGTCAGAGACGTTCTGTTCAGCTTCAAATGGTACCAGTCGCTCTTTGGGCAGCCCGAAATGACGCCGGGGCATGACTATTGGGGTCAGATCCGCGACTCGGATGGAACCGTGTTGCTGTGTCTCCACCAGTGGGGCTCGCACGAGCATCCGTCCTTGATGAGCCCGGACAAGGCAGGACCTGGAAATGGACTACTCTTGTTTTTCCGTGTCGATGATCTCGACATGGCACTGCAGAGAGCTCGCGCTCTTGTCTCCCGGCTCGACGAGGAGCCTCACGTAAATCCGAGCACTGAAACTAAGGAGTTCTCGCTCCGAGATCCGGACGGATACTACGTCACAATCAGTGCGCTCTCTGCGACGTAGCCCGCGATCGGCCGGATGCGGAAACGTTGCCACCACCCAATCGCACTGGTCTACGTTGCCTTGACCTTCCTGTAAGACTTCGATATCTTTCGAATCATGAAATCGAGAGGCGCGATCGAAAGCCTGGCCGCTCTGGCGCAGGAATCGCGTCTGGCGGTCTTTCGGATGCTCGTAAAGAGGGGCCCCGAGGGGTACACGCCGACGCAGCTCGGCCAGAGGCTCAACGTTTCCTCACCGACGCTGTCGTTTCACTTGAAGGAGCTACAGCGAGCGGGCCTGGTCGATGTGCGTCGCGATGGGCGGTTTCTATATTACCGTCCAAATTTCGATCACATGAACCAACTGATCGGATTTCTCACCGAGAACTGCTGTGTCCTCTCCGACCAGGAGTGCGGCCCGGAATGCGGTCCAGCAGGCGCTGAGGTTTCACATACCAGGAGGCAACGCGCATGAAACGCTTCCATATCCACGTTTCAGTGGAAAACCTTGCAAAGAGCATCGGCTTCTATTCGACCCTCTTTGGATCTGAGCCGATGCGGGTCGAGGCTGACTATGCAAAGTGGATGCTCGAGGACCCGCGCGTGAATTTCGCGATCTCTACCGGCCGTCAACCCGTCGGTGTCAACCACTTGGGCTTTCAAGTTGATTCTATCGACGAGCTGCGCGGAATGCGCGCGCAATTGGCGACAGCCGACGCTCGCCTGATCCAGGAGGACGAACAAGCGTGTTGTTACGCCCGATCGGACAAGTACTGGGTGACCGATCCGACCGGGATTGCCTGGGAGACCTTCCTCACCCTTGGCACCATCCCCGTCTATGGCGAAGACACGCCAGTGTTTGATCACGGGACTTCGATCGTTCCCCACCAGGCAGCGCGAACCTCGAGCAAGACCGCGTGCTGCGTACCGTCGCCGGAAGGCGAATCCGAAGCGACACGGCGCGGCTGCTGCACGTAGTGATGCCGTGTCAGAGTGATCAATGGCCGACCGTAGCTACAATGTCCTCTTTCTCTGCACCGGCAATTCTGCACGCAGCATCCTCGCCGAGTCACTGCTCAATCACTGGGGCCAAGGCCGCTTCCGCGGATACAGCGCCGGCAGCTTCCCGAAAGGCCAAGTGCACCCGATCTCGATTGCACTCTTGAAGCAGCTCAACCTGCCGGCGGATGGACTGCGGAGCAAGAGCTGGGATGAGTTCGCTGCGCCGGGTGCTCCGCCGCTCGACTTCATCTTTACGGTGTGTGACAACGCGGCGGGTGAGGTGTGTCCGGTCTGGCCAGGACAGCCGATGACCGCCCACTGGGGGGTTGGGGATCCGGCCGGGGTCGAGGGTAGCGACGCCAGGAAGTGGGTAGCATTTCGTCAGACCCTGATGGCCCTGGAAAATCGCATCAAGCTGTTTATCAACCTCCCGGTTGCCGCGCTTGACAAGATGACGCTCCAGCGCCGCATCGAGGCCATCGGCAACGCATTAGCGGAGGATAAGGATGCTGTCTGAGCCCCTGGTCCGGCGGCTATTTGCTGAAGGTCTGGGGTCACTCCTGCTGGCAGCAACGGTCATAGGATCGGGCATCATGGCCGAGCGACTGGCAGCCGGGAATGCCGCTGTCGCATTGCTCGCCAATACGGCGGCGACCGTCGCCGTGCTGGCCACACTGATCGCCCTCTTCGGGCCGCTGAGTGGAGCCCATTTCAATCCAGCTGTCTCCCTCGTAGAGGCATTGAGGGGCCGCTTGGGATGGCGGCAGACCGCGGCGTACATCGGCGTCCAGGTTATCGGCTGCTGTAGTGGTGCGATTTTGGCGCACATCATGTTCGAACTGCCGCCAATCCAGTCGTCCATGCACGTTCGGGCCGGAGTTCCGCAGCTGCTCGCCGAGCTCGTCGCGACGTTCGGGTTGCTACTCGTCGTGTTGGGGCACCGACGAGCCCGTGACGCACCCTGGATGGTGGCAGCGTGGATCGGAGCGGCATATTGGTTCACGGCTTCCACGTCTTTCGCCAATCCAGCCATCACCGTTGCGCGCTGCCTGACGAACACGTTCTCGGGTATTCGCCCAGTCGATGTGCCATGGTTCATTCTCGCCCAGCTTGCCGGAGCGGTGATTGCGCTCGGAACGGCAAGCATGTTGTTCAGCAGGCGGCGAGCACAAGGCCATCCAATCGGGTAACGAAGCCCGCCTCATGCTCATGCAGGAATTGCTGCTGTCAGCGAGAGCTAATTGCTGCGATCCCGCATGGGATCTACGGCTTGCGCCCGGGTGGTACCATGGTACAATAGTACCATGCGCGAGATTACACGTGTACAGACGGGAGTGCGTGTCGAAGCCCGCCTGCTGAAGGTCCTGAAGGCGCTGGCGACAGAGCTCGACATGTCGCTCGGCGATCTGATTGAGGGCATCGTGTTGCACGCCTTCGAAGCTAGAGCGCCGTTTTCCGCGCCGACACTCAAGAAGATCAAAGCTCTGAAGGGCGTCTATGGGCTCGACCTGACGGCCGAGGATTCCCACCAACTGCGCGAGGTAGGCAAAGGTGTCTGAGCAAGATTCGGAGCTCGCAAGTTTCATGCGCGGCGAATTTGATCCGAAAGCCTTTCAGCATCGCGACCATGTCCGAGTGGGCTTCGAAATGCTGCGGCGGCACAGTTTCGTTGAGGTTGCCTTACATTACTCGCAAGCGCTGCAGGTTATGTCCGAGAAGGCCGGTAAACCCCACGCCTTCCATCAAACCGTAACGCTAGCCTTCCTCTCGCTCATTTCAGAGCGAATGGAGACCGGAGAGCTTACGGATTTCGAGACTTTCGAACGCACCAACACCGATCTGATCGATAAGTCTGTTCTCAGCCGTTGGTACCGGTCCGAGCGCCTCGAGCTCGACGTCGCGCGCCGGACGTTTGTCCTGCCTGAGCCCGCTCGATGACCGCGGGCACCATTCTCAAGGCCTATCGACTGGTATTCGCCGGTCTGATCGCCGTCTCGAGCGCACAGGCGCTGCTCACTGCGCCCGAACATTCGCATCACGCCTTCAGCCTCGGCGCGATCGAGATCCTCGGTGCATCGCTGCTGGTCGTCGCCCGCACGCAGCCGATCGGTGCCGGCGTGCTTCTTTGCGCATTTGCGCTCGCTCAGGGCCTTTCCGTGGTGACGACTGGACGGTGGCCAACACAATACGTGCAATATGCGGCGAGCACGCTGGTGATCGTGCTGCTGGGGCGCAGGCAGTCAGAAATGACTTGATGTCGGCAGGTCGCTCGGCTCATCGAGGCTGGAAATCCGCGGTCAAATAGCCGAAATAGCCACGTGGCTGAAACTGGCGAGCTATCAACGATTCTCATGGCCCCGCGGCGCCAGACGCTGCGCGCCGATGTCCCTCGAGGCCGCGTTGTTTACCCGACTCGTCGGAGGGTTCTGTGTTCGGAATGATGCATTCGAAGTCTGCGGCTGTGGTTATCACCATGAATTTGCTCGCTAGCTTCGGCACGAGTATGGTTTTTGGGGACGCCGTGAAAGTGATTGCTCCGCGATCAATCGGTGAGCTTAGGAAAACGGCAACACTTCACCTGGGAAAGACGGCCGACTGGGTCGCAATCGCGCCCGACGCCGTCTGGGTCGGAAGCACCAGCCCCTTCGCGGTACACAGGATCGATCCGAGGACCAATAAGCAGGTCGCGACCGTGAAGCTGCCGGGCGAGCCTTGCGCCGGGTTGGCGACGGGCTTCGGTAGTCTTTGGATCCCGCTATGTGGCCGAAGCCAGATGCTGGCCAAGGTGGATCTCGAATCCAATAGGCTGCTTAACGTCTTCAAGATCGGCCCTGCAGCCGCTGAGGGGGGAATCACGGCGAGTCCGGACAGCGTCTGGCTGGTCGTAGACAAAGACGGCTCGCTCGCACGCATTGACCCCGCCACCGGTGCGGTCCGTCAGACAGTACGAGTCCCTCCAGGTTCGTACAATCCGATCTACAGCGATGGCCAGGTCTGGGTAACGCGCGCCGGTGGTTCGGAAATAATGGCCGTCGACGCCGTTACCGGAATGGTGTCAGCGACCGCTCAAACCGGGCCGGGCCCTCGATTCTTGACGGCTGGCGCCGGAGCGGTCTGGACACTCAATCAAGGCGACGGATCACTGACGCGCGTCGACATCCGAACGAGACAGACCACAAAGACCATCGCTCTGGGCATACCTGGACACGGTGGCGACATCAGCTTTGGCGATGGCATGGTCTGGACGACGATGTGGAAGATTCCGCTGTCCGTCGTCGATGGCGCTTCCGGGACGCTGCTCTGCCAGTGGCAAGGACCTGGAGGGGATTCACTGGGAATTGGCGACGGCGCAATATGGTTGACGGACTATCATGCGGGCACGATATCCCGGATCGAGCTGGACGATGCCTTAGCGCACTGCAATGGTGCTTCAGGTCATCAATGACCACCGGTACGGTGTTCGAAGGCGCGGTCGACATCGCCTCCGTGCTTCGTTTTCAAACGCCAGCAGGTCGTTTGTCGATACTTTATACCGATAAATAGGCCGGTTCGCGACGTTGACGTACTACAAGCCGAGCTAAGGATTCAACGTGGATTTGGATGTCAGAGTACGGCTGGTCTGGCCCGCGCCCAGGTATCTACCAGGATACATAGACGCGCTGCAACGCGGATGGTCGCCCGATAACGTGCGTCCTGAAGCGGCCAATGAGGAACTTCAGGCGATCGGCAGGAATTCATCGTCGTTCCTCGCCGGACTGGTGGACAAAGAGGCAGCAGGCCCGCCGATTAAACTTCCCGACGGCTCCCTCGTTCCGCGTCTGCCCGGGTATCGCAGGTGGATCTGGGACGGGGAATTCTGCGGCAGCATCGGCCTTCGATGGTGCCCGGGAACGAGCGCGCTTCCCGCGTACTGTCTGGGGCACATCGGATATTCTGTTGTCCCATGGAAACAGGGCCGGGGCTACGCTACGGCAGCGCTTCGAGAGTTGCTGCCCGAGGCCCGGGCAATAGGTTTGACTTACGTGGACATCACGACCGATCCGACCAATGTGCCCTCTCAGCGCGTCGTCCTGGCCAACGGCGGCGTGCTCATCGAGTGCTTCCGCAAGCCGGAACCATACGGCGCGGTAGACGGTGTGCGGTTCCGCATCGATCTTGCATAGTTCATGCGCCGGGCTGTTCGATGTCGCTCGATTCGATACGAATCACCCCGCTGTCTGACATGGCTTTCCAGGCGGCCGCGACCGATCCGTTGATGTCGATGCCGCGACACGCATCCTCGACAACATAGGTCTTGAAGCCCAACCTGCGCGCATCCAGTGCGGTCCACTGCACGCAAAAATCCGTAGCTAAACCTGTCACGAACAGCGTTCTGATGCCGCGCTGCTTCAGGTAGCCCTCAAGCCCAGTCGGCGTTTGTCGATCAGCCTCCTCAAAGGCCGAGTAGCTGTCCACGTCCTTGTGGAAACCCTTGCGCACGATCAGTTGCGTCTGCGGCAGATCCAGTTTCGGGTAGAGCGCCGCGTCCGCTGTCCCCTGGATGCAGTGATCCGGCCACAGGACCTGGTCGCCGTAGGCTAGCTTGATGGTCTCGAAAGGTTTGCTGCCGGCATGGGCCGACGCAAAGGAGATGTGCCCCGGAGTGTGCCAGTCCTGGGTCACGATGACGTTCTGAAATGCCGGCGCGATCCGGTTGATGACCGGCACCACATCCTCGCCATGTCTGACGGGGAGGCTTCCTCCGGTGACAAAACAGTTCTGCACGTCGACGACGATCAATGCGCCGCTCGCATCGGGTTTGATCCGCATCGGCAAGGCAACAGCGGCCCAGGTTGCTGACAGAGCACGCAAAACCGCTCGGCGATTCATCCCGGGGAGGGTCATCGAGTTCATCGGCGCGCAACGACCCGGACTAATCCACCCAACCCCGCCTCACGCCGGACGGAAAAGCCGTGGGAAGTTAGTGCTGTCACTACTGCCTCCGGCGCCAGGCGCAGCTTCGAATAGCTGCTGAGCCGCAGTTGCCATTTTGCCGCCACTCGCTCGTGCAACACATCGTGGACCCGGACCGTGTTATCTGAATACTCCAGGAAACAAGTCAGGATTCGATTCTCATCGCTGCGTACCAATATAAACCGTCCATCCCCCTGCAGCGGGTTGGACACGTAGTCACGGAATGTCGCAACAAATAATCCGCCGGGAGACAGGGCAGCTGCGACCGCGGCAAACAGCGAGTCGACAGATGCCACATCCGGCAAATGTGTGAGCGTATCCCCCATGCATAGAATGACATCCGCGGGCTGCGAAACATAGGTTGTCAGATCAAGCAGGTCGGCATTCACGGTGTCGATCGCAAGACAACCAGCACGCGATCTGAGCTCTTGCAGCAGTGGCTCGTAACTGTCGATGGCTGTCACCGTGTAGCCTCTTCGAGCCAGCGGCAGCGAGTGCATGCCAAACCCGGCACCCAGATCGACGGCAGTGCCGGTGGCGCGCGCGGGCACGCCGATGGCATCGAGTTCGGCATCTGCACGCGCTGTCGCGAGCTCGACGTCACCGATCATCCATGAATAGACCGGTCCAAGAAGTCGTTGGTAGTGCTCACTGACCGGAACTGTCACGGCAACGGCCTCAGCCGCGGGCAGCGCGGGTTTATTGGAGGAGGTGCGCGTCGCCGGCGGGCGCCTGGCCGCGATCGTACGGCCGGCCGACGATCATGTAGATCAGGCCGAGAACGATGATGCCCGCGGCAGTCACGATCATGCCGTAATTGCTGTACCACGGATCATCCGGACTGCGCGGCCAGATCATATCGATGATCGCGCTGACGCCGTACAGCAGCGCCACGATGTTGATGCTCCAGCCCCAGCGCCCGAGCGTAAAGGGCCCGGCCGGCTTCCAGCCCTTGAGGCGCGCGATCAATGCGGCGAGCACCAGCATCTGGAATGCGATGTAGATGCCGGCGGCGGCGAAGCTTACGATGGTACTGACGGCGTTCACCAGCCACAGTCCGCACAGCGCAATGCCGGCAGGAATGGTGCCCGCCACCAGCAGTGCGCCCACCGGCACGTGCGTACGCGGCGACAGGCGGCTCAGGCGCTGGGATCCGACGATCATCTGATCGCGCGCGTACGCAAACAGCAGCCGGCTCGCGGCCGCCTGCATGCTGATCAGGCACGACATGAACGACACCAGCACCACCACGATGACGGCGCGAAAGCCCCACTCACCCATCGCCGTGCGCAGAATGGTCGCCACCGGATCGGTGTCCTTGCCGCTGATCACGGCCTGCATATCCGGTACCGAGAGAATCAGCGCCAGGCAGACCCACATTGATGCGGCGCCGCCCACGTAGATGGTCATGCGCATCGCCTTGGGGATCATGCGGCTCGCGTTCGGAGTTTCCTCGGCCACATCGCCGCAGGCCTCGAAGCCGTAATAACAGAACAGTGCGGTCAGCGCCGAGGCGAGGAATGCCGGCAGGTAGTTGCCGCCGTGACTGACATCGAAGGTGTCGAACAGCGTGCTGAGAGAGTGGTGGCGCGCGAATATAAGCAGGTAGCTGCCGACGACGATCGCGCCGATCAGCTCGCAGATGAAGCCGAACATCGCCACGCGCGCGAGCAGGCGCGTGCCGCTGACGTTCAGCAGGGTCGATAGTACGACCATCACGATCGCGATCGTGGTGGTGACCGCAGCCGTCGGCTCGTAGCCGAGTAGTTGTGCGAAGAACGGCGCCCCGCCGGTCGCGACCGCCGAGATCGACACATACAAGGCGAAGCCGTAGATCCAGCCAGCCATCCAGGCCCAGCGTTTGCCGACCAAGCGCCGCGCCCAGGGATACAGGCCGCCAGAAATCGGAAACTGCGACACCACTTCACCGAAGATCAGGCACACCAGCATCTGCCCGATGCCGACCAACACGTACCACCAGAACATCGGCGGGCCGCCCGCGACCAGCGCGGTGGCAAACAGCGTATAGACGCCGACCACCGGGGATAGATAGGTAAAACCGAGCGAGAAATTCTCCAGTTCGGTCATGCTGCGATCGAAATGCGAGGTGTACCCGAGCGCCTTGAGCTGCGCGATATCCGCGTCCTGCACGGCGCGCGCGTCGCTCGCTGCGGATTCATTGGCGGTCGCGGCCGAGCTGTGGTTGTTCATCAGTGATCCTTCGGAGGAAGCGGCGCGTAACACGGTGACGCAACGCGTCGCCGCTTGGGGTTGTTAATCGTCCGCCGCGCCGCCATAGATGATAATCGAGAGCATGCGGATCGGCACCTTGACCAGCCGCTCGGGGCCGTGAGCGACGTCACCGCGGAAAGTCAATGAATCCCCGGCTTTGAGCACATGGGTGCTCTTGCCGTGGCGATAGCGGATTTCGCCCGAGAGTATGTAGATGAACTCGGTGCCGGCATGCTGAAATCCTGGAAACACCTCGCTCTTGTCGGTCAACGTGACCAGAAATGGTTCAAATACTTTGACCGGACCGCGTTGCGCGGCGAGCAGGTGATAGGTATGCCCCCGTTTGGTGCCGCGGCGCACGACCTCGAGGCCCCCGCCGTCCGGGACGTGCTGCGCGCCGCCCTCGTACTCGCCGACCTCCTGCAGCAGCAGTGCGGGCCGTACTCCAAGCGCCTCGGCGAGCGCTACGATGGTCTCCAGGCTCGGATTCACATGACCGGTCTCCAGCCGGCTGAGCATGCCGGGGCTGATACCGGCGTGCTGCGCGACGTTGGCCAGCGTCAGATCGAGCTCTTCGCGAATGCGGCGTGCGACATGGCCGATGCGCGCGGCGACTTCGGAGCGGTTGACCAGCGGACGCGATGCGAAATCGGCCGGCGGCCGGGCGCGGGCGCCCGGGCGGGCTCGGCTAGGCATTGGGGTGCTCCTGGGGCAGGCCCACAGTGCTTACTATGCAATAGACTTGCGTGGCAGTAAACCATATCATGCAATTCCTCCACCCAGCCCCTGGGTCGCCTGCGTCGATACGCTCAAGTATGCCTGCGCGTCTGCTCAAATTCGCCCTGTCGCGGCAGCATCCCGAGCCGCGCATGTTCACGCAGCACGAGCGGCTCAAATCCAGCTACGACGTGGTGATCATCGGCGCCGGCGGCCACGGCCTGGCAGCAGCCTATTACCTGACCCGCGATCACGGCATTCGCGATATCGCGGTGCTCGACCAGGGCTACCTGGGGGGCGGCAATACCGGCCGCAACACCACCATCATCCGCTCCAACTACCTGACACCGGAAGGCGTGCAGTTCTACGATGAGAGCGTGCGCTTGTGGCAGAATCTGTCGGAGGATTTTGATCTCAATCTGTTCTACTCCACACGCGGGCACTTCACGCTGGCGCATACCGACGCCGCCATGCGCACCATGCGCTGGCGCGCCGAGGTCAACAAACACTATGGCGTCGACAGCGAGATCGTGGATCGCCAGTCGGTGCACGAGGCCATTCCCAGCATGGACATGGACTGCGCCGGTCACGCCCCGGTGCTCGGCGCGCTCTACCATGCGCCGGGCGCGATCGCGCGCCACGATGCAGTGGCCTGGGGGTATGGTCGCGGCGCCGACCGGCGCGGCGCCGAGATTCATCAGAATACCGAGGTGATCGGGATCGAGCTGGAGGATAGCGGTTCCGGTCCGCGCGTTGCCGCGGTACGCACCACTCGCGGCCGCATCGCGACCCGCAAGGTGCTGTGCGCGGTCGCGGGCTACACACCGCGGCTGCTGCAGATGGTCGCGCTGCGCTCGCCGATCGTCATCCATCCACTGCAGGCGATGGTGTCCGAGCCGCTCAAGCCGTGGCTCGACCCGATCGTCGTGTCGGCGTCGCTCCATGTCTACGTGAGTCAGAGCGCGCGCGGCGAGCTGGTGATGGGCGCCGCGCTCGATCCGTACGAGCTGCACTCGACGCGCTCGACGCTGGATTTCACCGAACTACTCGCGGCGCACATGCTCGAGCTATTCCCGTTCCTGTCGGACGTCAAGGTCAACCGGCAATGGTCCGGTATGGCCGACATGACTCCGGACTTCGCGCCGATCATGGGCCTGACGCCGGTAGCGGGCTTCTATCTTGATTCGGGCTGGGGAACCTGGGGCTTCAAGGCGACCCCGGTATGCGGCAAGACCATGAGCTACACGGTGGCACGCGATCGGGCGCACCCGCTGATCCACGGGTTCGAATTCGACCGCTTCGCGCACTACCGCCTGACAGGCGAGAAAGGCGCGGCCTCGGTCGGGCACTGACAGCAGCGCCACGCCGATGAAACTGATGACCTGTCCGATCAACGGCCCGCGCGCGATCAGCGAGTTTGCCTGTGGTGGTGAAGTGCGCCCGGTGCCCGACCCGAACACGGCCGACGATGCCGCGTGGGCCGACTACGTTTTCAACCGCAGCTCCCTGCCTGGCGTGAAGCAGGAATGGTGGTGCCACACCCCGAGCGGCGTCTGGTTCGTTGCCGAACGCGATACCGCGACCGACACGATTCATCGCACCTATCTGTTCCAGGGCCCCGCGCGCCCATGAGCCGCCTGCCGCACATTGCCGGCGAGGTGATCGACCGCAGCCGCACGGTCGAGTTCCGCTTCGAGGGCCGGCACTACCAGGGCTACCACGGTGACACGATCAGCTCCGCGCTGGCGGCGAACGGCGTACGGATACTCGGCCGATCGTTCAAGTACCATCGGCCGCGGGGACTGCTGAGCTACGCGAATCATGACGTCAACGCGCTGGTGCAGGTGCGCGCCGGCGAGCGCAGCGTCCCCAACGTGCGCGCCGATGTGGTGCAGGTAGAGCCGGGCTGGGATATCAGCGCGGTCAATACCCGTGGCGGCGTCAGCTCCGACCGGCTCGCGGTCCTGAATCACCTCTCGGCGTTCCTGCCGGTGGGTTTCTATTACAAGGCTTTCTACGGCAAGCGCCTGGCTCCACGCTGGGAGCGCATGTTCCGCAATCTCAGTGGCCTCGGTTGTGTGGACCTCTCGGCCGGGCGGCACCGCACGCCGAAGCGTTACGAATTCTGCGACGTGCTGGTGATCGGAGCCGGCCCATCGGGACTTGCGGCGGCACTCGCGGCCGCGCGCGCCGGCGCCTCGGTGCTGCTTGCCGACGAGAATCCGGCCGCGCTTTTGGGCGGCAGCGCACTGTACGCGCGTGGCGGCGAGGATCGGAGCGCACGCTGCACCCAGCTGCTGATCGAGCGCGTGCGCGCCGAAGCGCGCATCAGGCTCATGACCGGAACCTACGCGGCCGGCTACTACGCCGATCACTGGATCGCGCTGGTGGCGCCCGAGGCGATGGTCAAAGTGCGCGCGCGCAGCCTCGTCATCGCGCAGGGCGCCTGCGAGCAGCCGGCCGTGTTCCGCGGCAACGATCTGCCCGGTGTGATGCTCGCGACCGCGGCGCAGCGACTGCTCTACCGTCACGCGGTGCTGGCGACGCGGCGGGTTGCGGTGCTGACTGCCAACAGCGAAGGCTATGCCGCGGCGCTCGATGCGCTCGCGCACGGTGTCGAGCTGGCGGCGGTGCTGGACCTGCGACCCGCTGTGAGCGCGCGCTCGCGCCGCTCCGCCGAGGCACTCGAGCGGCGCGGCGTAACGGTGCATGTCGCCGTGCAGCCGATCGAGGCGGCAGCGGAGTCAAACGGCAAGTTGAGCCACTTCGAGTTCAGCCATGGCACGGCCGGTGCGCGGCAGCGGCTCGAGCTCGACGGCCTCTGGATGAGTGTCGGCTTTGCGCCGGCCAATGCGTTACTGCATCAGGCCGGTGCGCACATGGCTTACCAGGACAGCCTCGGACAGTTCGTGCCGAGCGAGCTGCCCGAGCGCGTATACGCCTGCGGCAAGGTCAACGGCGTGTACGATCTCGCTGCGCGCATCGCCGACGGCGAGGATGCCGGGTTCTGCGCCGCCGCCGCGGTCGGCTTCGGGGGCGCCAGGGCACGCCTGCCCGCAGTTGCCGCGGAGGAATGCCCGACGCATGCTTATCCGATTTTTGCGCACCGCAAGGGTAAGGAATTCGTCGATTTCGATGAGGATGTTTCCATTAGGGACATCGAGAATGCCTGCCGGGAGGGCTTTGACAGCAGCGAGCTGCTGAAGCGATTCTCGACCCTCGGTATGGGACCGAGCCAGGGCAAGCACTCGCACATGAACGCGCTACGGATCCTCGCCCGTGTACGCGGTGAGGCGATCGAGCGGCTTGGGACAACCACCTCAAGGCCGATGTTCCACCCGGTGCCGCTGTCACACCTGGCTGGGCGCGGCTTCACACCCGAGCGGCGCACGCCGCTGGATGCCGAACATGTGGCCCTCGGCGCGGTCTTCATGCCCGCGGGTAACTGGCGCCGCCCCGAGTACTACCAGCTTCCGGGCCGATCGCGCGAACAGTGCATCGTCGAGGAGGTCGCCGCGGTGCGCACTCGCGTCGGACTGATCGATGTCGGTACGCTCGGCAAGATCGAAGTGCATGGCCCGGATGCGGCCGAGTTCCTCGAGCGCATCTATACCAGCCGATTTGCCAACCTGAAGATCGGCATGACGCGTTATGCGCTGATGCTCGATGAGGCCGGCGTGATCATCGATGACGGCGTGGTCGGCAGACTCGATCCCGAATCGTTCTACTTCACCACCACGACCGGCAATTCCGCGACGCTGTTTCGTGAATTCGGCCGCCTTGCGACCTGGTGGCGCCTGCCGGTGGGCCTGGTGAACCTGACCGGACACTATGCAGCGTTTAACCTGGCAGGACCAGCCGCGCGCGCCGTGTTGCGGCTGCACACGACGCTTGATCTGTCCGATGCTGCCTTTCCGTACCTGGCGCTGCGCGAAGCGCGCATCGCCGACGTGCCGTGCCGCATCATGCGGGTCGGGTTTGTCGGTGAGCTCGGCTACGAGATCCACCTCGAGGCCTCACGCGCACGCGAGGTCTGGCGCGCCCTGCTCGATGCGGGCGCGCGTTTCCAGATCAGGCCGTTCGGTGTCGAGGCGCAGCGCATGCTGCGGCTCGAGAAGGGACACCTGATCGTGGGTCAGGACACCGACGGGCTCACCAATGCGCTCGAGATTGATGCGGCGTGGGCGCTGAAGATGGACAAGCCGTTCTTCATCGGGCAGCGCAGCCTGCGCATACTCGAGGGCAAGCCGCGGCGCCAGCGGCTGATCGGATTTCGTCTGCAGCCGCAAGCCGCGCAGCTGCCGAAGGAATGTCATCTGGTACTCGATGAGGGCGGTATCGGCGGTCGCGTGACCAGTGTGGGCGTTTCGCCCACGCTCGGGCGCTGCATCGGCCTGGCGCTCGTGGCCCCGAATATCGCAACTGGCCAGCGTGTTCGGATACGGATCGATCGCGGCGAGGAAATCCACGCCGAGATCGTCCGTCCGCCGTTTTACGACCCCGGCGGCGAACGCCAGCGCCTCGCCGAGCCGGAGCGGGTCGGAGAGCCCGCATGAACGAGGCGGCCGCCGTGCTGTCGGTGCAGTTCGCGGATCATTCAGATCGCCCGCGTTTCGGCTGCAAGGGCCCCGGCGCAGAAAGCTGGCTCACGGCACAGGCCTGCCGCGTTCCGACGGCACCCAACAGCGCCACAGTCGATGGCGATGGCGTGTTGGTCGCGCGGCTTGCCACCAGTGAATTTCTGGTGGACGCGATGGAAGGCGGCGACGGGCGTGTCGCAGCGATGCGCGCCGGGCTCGCCGATCGGCCGCGGCCGCGGCAGGTCTATCCGGTGCTGCGCCAGGATCAGGCCATGACCATCAGCGGCACCGGACTTGCGGGGCTGCTGCGCCAGACCTGCGGTGTAGACTTCGCACCGCTGCTCGAGTTGGCAACGGCTGCGGATGGGCCCGTGGTCCTGACCTCGATGATCGGCGTCGGGGTGGTGGCCTGGCCCAGGCGACGGGCGGGCAGCCTGGCTGTGACTCTGTGGTGCGAGCCGAGCTACGCGCATTATTTCTGGAACACGCTGATCGAAGTCGGCGAGGGTCAAGGCCATATCACCAGGGGCGGGGACAGATGACACCGGAACAGGCGAAACAGTGGTTCGAGGAGCATAAGTCGCGCTACGTGCTGGCGCAGTTCGTCGACATTCACGGTGCCGCGAAGGCCAAGGCGGTGCCGGTCGAGCACTACGACATGGTAATTACCGACGGCGCGGGATTTGCGGGTTTTGCAGTCTGGGGGCTCGGGATGGGACCGCACGGCCCGGATTTCATGGGGGTCGGGGATCCGGCGACGATATGCGACGTGCCGTGGATGCCGGGCTTTGCGCGCATGGCCTGCGACGGTCACGTGCGCGGCCAGCCCTATGCCTACTGCTCGCGCGTCACACTGAAGCGCGCGCTGGCGCGCCTGGCCGAGCGCGGCTACACACTGTACTCGGGCATTGAGCCGGAATTCATGTTGCTGCGGCGCAATGAGCAGGGCCAGCTCGCGCCGTTCGATGCCACCGACAACGCGGACAAGCCGTGCTACGACTACAAGGGACTGTCGCGCGCCAGCGGCATTCTCGACGATCTGTCGCGGCACCTGCGCGCGGTCGGCATCGACGTCTATCAGATCGATCACGAGGACGCGAACGGGCAGTTCGAGATCAATTTCACCTACGCCGATGCGCTGAAGTCGGCCGACAACATGATCTTCTTCAAGATGGCGGCCAGCGAAATTGCGCGCCAGCACGGCGCGATCGCGACCTTCATGCCCAAGCCGTTCTCCAACCGCACCGGCACCGGCTCGCACTTTCATCTGTCGATCGGAACCAAGAGCGAGAAAAACGCCTTCTACGACCAGGGCGACAAGCGCGGCATGGGACTGAGTCAGCTCGGCTATTGGTTTCTCGGCGGACTGCTCGAGCACGCGCCGGCGCTGACGGCAATCTGCGCACCGACGGTCAATTCCTACAAGCGGCTGGTCGTGGGCCGGGCGCTGTCGGGCGCTACCTGGGCACCGGCGTACATCGCCTACGGCGACAATAATCGCACCGCCTGCGTGCGCGTCCCGTACGGCCGCATCGAGTTTCGTCTGCCCGATGGCGCGGCCAATCCGTATCTTGCCACGGCGGCGCTGGCCGCGGCGGGGCTCGACGGCATCGATCGCAAGCTCGATCCGGGCGAGCCGCTCAACATCAACCTGTACGATCTATCGCCCGAGGAGATCAAGGCGCGCGGTATCGGCCTGCTGCCGCAGTCGCTGTCGGCGGCGATCGATGCGCTCGCGGCCGACAAGGTCGTCCAGCAGGGCATCGGCCTCGAATTGGCGGACGAATTCATGCGCCTGAAGCGCATGGAGTGGATCGAGTATTCACGCCATGTCGGTGATTGGGAAACGCAGCGCTACCTGGAAATGTTCTAGGCCAATGCCCTAGGAGTCTCGCATGTGCGGAATCATCGGATTGCTGCTCAAGGACGGTAGCCTGCGGCCGCGCCTGGGCGAATTGCTGGTGCCGATGTTGATCGGCATGACCGAGCGCGGACCGGATTCGTCCGGCCTCGCCGTGTTCGCCGATGCGGTCGCCGACAACCGCCGCAAGCTCAGTCTGTACTGCGCGCAACCCGGCTTCGACTGGCGCGGCTTCGAAGGCGCCTGGGTCGGGCAAGTCGGTGCCGCACTGTTCGAAGTCAACGCCAATCACTGCATCGTCACGACCACCGCTGACCTGAAGAGCGCGCGCGAGTGGATCGCGACCCAATATCCGGCGGTCCATGTGCTGAGCGCCGGCCGCAGCATCGACCTGTACAAGGACATCGGGTTACCGTCCGAAGTGGCGGATCGCTATGGCTTCCAGAACTTCAGCGGCACGCATCTGGTCGGCCACACGCGCATGGCCACCGAATCGGCGGTGACGCCGGAGAATGCGCACCCTTACACGGCCGGCGAGGACTGGTGTCTGGTGCACAACGGTTCGCTCGCCAATCCCGGCAGCCTGCGTCGCAAGCTCGAGAAGCTCGGCGAGAGGTTCGAGAGCGACTGCGATACCGAGGCCGCGTGCCGCTACCTGCACTGGCGTCTGAGCGCGGGCGAGACGCTGGAGGAGGCGCTCGAGCACGCCTTCGGCGATTTCGATGGCTTCTTCACCTTTCTGATGGGCACGCGCGACAAGCTGGCGCTGGTGCGCGATCCGTTCGCCTGCAAGCCGGCAGTGGTCGCCGAGACCGACGCCTATGTCGCGATCGCCTCGGAATTTCGTTCGCTGGCGCACTTGCCCGGCATTCGGCACGCGAGCGTGTTCGAACCCAAGCCGGCGGAGGTCTACTCATGGTCAGTGTGATGGCTCCGCCGACCAGGCGCGTGGCGTTCGATCTGGCACGCCAGAGCGTGCGCGAGCTCAATCAATTCCTGCACGGCGACCTCAACCAGGTGCAGGAGGTGCTGGTCAAGAATCCCGACGGCGCCCACAGTCTCGCGGTCGGCCTCAACGCGCCGGTGCGCGTCGACATCGGCGGTCATGCCGGCTACTACGCCGCCGGCATGAACAAGCTGGCGACCGTCGTGGTGCATGGCAATGCCGGCCCTGGGGTGGCCGAGAACATGATGTCCGGCCGGGTCGAGGTCAGCGGCTTCGCCAGCGGCGGCGCCGGCGCCTCGGCGCACGGCGGCCTGCTCGTGATTCGCGGCGATGCCGGCCTGCGCTGCGGCATTTCGCTCAAGGGCGCCGACATCGTCGTCGGTGGCGAGGTCGGCAGCTTCTCGGCCTTCATGGCGCAGGCGGGCCGGATCGTCATCTGCGGCGATGCCGGTGACGGGCTCGGCGACTCGCTGTATGAGGCCGTGATCTACCTGCGCGGCCGCGTACGATCGCTCGGCGCCGACGCGCGCGTAGAGCCGATGGCCGAGCGCGATCATGCCGCCGTGCGGGAACTGCTGGCCGCCGCGGGGATCTCGCATCCGAGCAGCGAATTCAAACGCATCGCGTCGGGTCGCACCCTGTATCACTGGAACGCGGATGCGGGCCAGAGCTATTAACCGAAGAGACAACCATGGCCACAATGCCTGCGGATGCGATCCACGAGCCGCCCTCGAATCTCCAGCGCGAGGAGAGCGCGAGCTTCGATCGTCACATCATCAACTACATTCAGCGCGCCGCGGCCACCGGTCTGTATGAGATCCGCGGGCTCGGCGCCAAGCGCCGACTGCCGCATTTCGACGACCTGGTGTTCCTCGGCGCCTCGCTGTCGCGCTACCCGCTCGAAGGCTACCGCGAGAAGTGTTCCTCGGCCACCGTGCTCGGCACGCGCTTTGCCAAGCGCCCGGTGAAGCTCGCGACGCCGATCACGATCGCGGGCATGAGCTTCGGCGCGTTGTCGGCCAACGTCAAAGAAGCGCTGGGACGCGCCGCGACCGAGATCGGCACCTCGACCACGACCGGCGATGGCGGCATGACGGCCGAGGAGCGAGCGTCGTCCAAGACGCTGGTTTATCAGTGCCTGCCGTCGCGCTACGGCTTCGATCCGGACGATGTGCGCAAGGCGGATGCGATCGAGATCGTCATCGGCCAGGGCGCCAAGCCCGGCGGCGGCGGCATGCTGCTCGGCCAGAAGGTCAGTGCGCGCGTCGCCGCGATGCGCACGTTGCCGGAAGGGATCGATCAGCGCTCCGCGTGCCGGCACCCTGACTGGACCGGGCCGGATGATCTGGCGATCAAGATCAAAGAGCTGCGCGAGATCACCGACTGGCAGACGCCGATCTATGTGAAGGTCGGCGCGACGCGCGTGTTCCACGACGTGAAACTGTCGGTGCATGCGGGCGCCGACGTCATCGTCGTCGATGGCATGCAGGGCGGCACCGCCGCGACGCAGTGGGCCTTCATTGAGCATGTCGGTATTCCGACGCTGGCTGCGGTGCGCCAGGCGGTCGATGCGCTCGAGGATCTCAACAAGAAGGAGGAGGTGCAGCTGATCGTCTCGGGCGGCATCCGCACCGGCGCCGATGTGGCCAAGGCACTGGCGCTCGGGGCGGATGCGGTATCGATTGGGCAGGGCGTGCTGGTGGCGCTCGGCTGCAACGCCGACAGCTACCTGCAGCATGGCCAGCACCTGTCCGCGACGGCCGATTACGCCAAACTCGGCACCGCGCCGGGCTACTGCCATCATTGCCACACCGGCCGCTGTCCGGTCGGCGTCACGACGCAGGACCCGGTGCTCGAGCAGCGGCTCGAGCCCGCGGTCGGTGCGCGGCGCGTGCGCAACTACCTGCAGACACTGACCATGGAGCTTACGATGATGGCGCGCGCGTGCGGCAAGCAGGACGTGCACCATCTCGAGCGCGAGGACCTGATGGCGTTGACGATCGAGGCGGCGGCAATGGCGGGGGTGCCATTGGCCGGAACTACGTGGATTCCAGGCCGCGGAACCAATCTTTAGGCGATCCACCAATCATCGAATGACAGCGGACGACGGAGGGCACCACCATGGCGCGCGATCCCAAACACGACATTCTGTTTCAGCCGATCAAGATCGGGCCCAAGACCCTGCGCAACCGGTTCTACCAGGTGCCGCATTGCATCGGCGCCGGTTCGGACCGGCCCGGCTTCCAGGCAGCGAACCGCTCGATAAAGGCCGAGGGCGGCTGGGCGGGGATCAACACCGAGTATTGTTCGATCCACCCGGAGTCGGACGACACGCACCGGCTGTCGGCGCGCATCTGGGACGCGGGCGACGTTCGAAACCTGCGCGCGATGACTGATCACATTCATAGCTTTGGCTCGCTCGCCGGCGTCGAGCTCTGGTACGGCTCCTCGCACGCGCCCAACATGGAGTCGCGCGCCACCCCTCGTGGACCGAGCCAGTACGCGTCGGAATTCGAAACCCTGACGTACTGCAAGGAGATGGATCTGGACGACATCACGATGGTGCAGCAGTACTACGTCGATGCCGCGCTGCGTTCGCGCGATGCGGGCTTCGACATCGTCTATGTCTACGGCGCCCACTCGTATCTGCCGCTGCAGTTCCTGTCGAAGTACTACAACAAGCGCACCGACAAGTACGGCGGTTCACTCGAGAACCGCGCGCGTTTCTGGATCGAGACGCTGGAGAAAGTGCGCACAGCAGTCGGCAAGGACTGCGCGATCGCGACCCGCTTCGCGGTCGATACGCTGTATGGCGATGCCGGTGTCGAAGCCGAGCGTGACGGCGTCGCGTTCGCAAGGCTCGCCGACCCGCTGGTCGACCTGTGGGACATCGACGTCGGCGACATCGCCGAATGGGGCGAGGATGCCGGTCCGTCGCGCTTCTACCAGCAGGGCCACCAGGTACCGTGGACCAGGATCATCAAGCAGGTGGTCACCAAGCCGGTGCTCGGTGTCGGGCGTTTCACCGATCCGGAGAAGATGACCGAGATCGTCACCAAGAAGTACGCCGACATCATCGGTGCCGCGCGGCCGTCGATCTCGGATCCGTGGCTGCCGAAGAAAATCGAAGAAGGGCGCTACGACGACATCCGCGTCTGCATCGGTTGCAATGTCTGCATCTCGCGCTGGGAGATCGGTGGTCCGCCGATGATCTGCACACAGAATGCGACCGCGGGAGAGGAATACCGCCGCGGCTGGCACCCCGAGCGCTTTCCGAAGAAGACCTCGGATGATTCCGTTCTGGTGGTCGGTGCGGGTCCGTCGGGCGCCGAGTGTGCGCGCGTGCTGATGGAGCGCGGCTATACCGTGCACCTGTACGACACGGCGGCCAAGATCGGCGGCCACCTGAACTCGGTGGTAACGTTGCCGGGGCTGGGCGAGTGGGGCTACCACCGCGACTATCGCGAATTGCAGATCAACAAACTCGCCAGGAAGAACAAGCAAAGCCAGGTGATGCTCGGACAGAAGCCGATGACTGCCGCCGAGGCGCTGGCCTATGGGGCCGAAAAGATCGTGATCGCTACCGGCTCGAGCTGGAACACCGACGGCACCAACTGCCTGTCGCACGACCCGATTCCGGGTGCCGACGCCTCGCGCGCTGATCAGATCACGCCCGAACAGGTGCTGGAGGGCAAGAAGGCCATCGGCAAGCGCGTCGTGATCCTGAACGCGGACACTTATTTCATGGCGCCGAGCCTTGCTGAGAAGCTCAGCATCGCCGGACACGAGGTCACGATCGTGACCGGCGTGCACCTGGCCAATTACATGCACTTCACGCTCGAGTACCCGAACATGATGAGGCGCCTGCACGAGCTGCATATCAAGGAGCTCGGCAACACGTTCTGTTCGCGCATCGAGCCTGGCAAGCTTGAGATCTACGACATCTACGGCGACGGCTCGCGCCGCACGTTCCGCGGCGCCGGCGTATTGCCGCGCGATGCCAACAAGACCCACCGCTGGCTCGAGTTCGATTCGCTGGTGCTGGTGACCGGACGGCGTTCGAATGATGGGCTGTATCGGCAGATCAAGGCGAACCAGAGCCAATGGTCCGCCAACGGCGTCAAGGGCGTCTACCTCATCGGCGATGCGGAGGCGCCGCGACTGATCGCCGATGCGACGTTTTCCGGCCATCGCCTGGCGCGCGAGATTGAGGAGTCCAATCCGCAGATTCCCAAGCCCTACAAGCGCGAGGTTGCGGTCTGGGGCGTCGCGTACCTGCCGGGTGGCAATCCCGATCTGGAGTACCAGGGCTAAAGCTGCATGGCCGCCAGCGATGCCGTCACGCGCGTACTGTTCGAGGACTTCACGCCCTCGGCGGTGCGGCTGTTCTACCTCATCGCCTATGCGGCGATTGCGGTGTTCGGCTACGGCATCTATGTACAGCTGCGCAAATACCGGCGCGGCGCGCCCGCTGGAGTCGCGCCGGGCCTCTGGCCGCGCTTCAAGTCGATGCTCGCGACGGTACTGTCGCATCGCACCGTCGCGCGGCGCGACCGGCCGGCCGGGGCCGCGCATCGGCTGATCTTCTACGGCTTCGCGCTGCTGTTCCTCGGCACCGCGACCATCACGCTCGACTATGACATCATCGGGCCGCTGTTCGGCGTGCATTTCTGGCACGGCGATTTCTATCTCTGGTTCTCGCTCATTCTCGATGTCGCGGGCGTCGCGTTGGCCGCCGGGCTGCTCTATATGATGTATCGGCGCGGCTGGCTCAAGCCCCCAAAGCTCGATTATGCGCGGCCCGACCGCACGCCGGCCGATCCGGACTTCGATCGCAGCAATTACCGGCGCGAAGACTGGGCGTTCCTGTGGACGCTGCTCGCGATCGTGGCCACCGGATATGTGCTCGAGGCACTGCGGCTGGTGTGGCTTGCCGCCAGGCCCGATGACTGGGATGTACGCTGGTGGTCGCCGGTGGGCGCACTGCTGGCGCAGGCGATGCGCGCCCTCGGTATGGGTCCGGCTACGGGCGGGGAGTGGCGGCGTAATCTGTGGTGGTTTCACGGGATGCTGGCATTGTTGTTCATCGCGCTGATCCCATTCACCAAGGTCAAGCACATCTTCACCACCATGGGCTCGCTGATGTTGCGCGACCCGCTCGCGGCGCAGCGCCTGCCGCGCGAGAATCCGGACGGCGCGCAGCCGGGCGCGCAATACATCACCGATTTCAGCTGGAAGCAGCTGCTGAGCCTCGATGCCTGCACCAAGTGCGGCCGCTGCCACGAGGCCTGCCCGGCGCGCGCGGTCGGCGCGCCGCTGTCGCCGCGCGATGTGATTCTGTCGCTGCGGGAATTTGCCAACCGAACCCTCGGCGCGGCGCAGCTTCCGGCCCGGGCCGAGCTCGACGTACATGGCAAGGGCCCGGGACAGGTGGCAATGGAAACCCTGTGGTCGTGCCGCACCTGCATGGCCTGCGTCGAAGTCTGCCCGGTCGCAGTCGAGCACGTACCGATCATCGTGCAGATGCGGCGCAAACTGGTCGAGGACGGGGAGATGGATCCGCAGCTTCGCAAGACGCTGCAGACCATTCATAAGACCGGCAACTCCTTCGGTGAATCGCGTCGCAAGCGCGCCGCCTGGGCCAAGTCTCTCGCATTTCCGGTCAAGGACGCGCGCAAGGAGCCGGTCGATGTGCTCTGGTTCGTCGGCGACTACGCATCGTTCGATCCGCGCAATCAGAAGGTCACGGCCGGGTTCGCCAACCTGCTGCACGATGCCGGCGTCGATTTCGGGATCCTGTACGACGGCGAGTCCAATGCCGGCAATGACGTGCGCCGGGTCGGCGAGGAAGGCTTATACGAGGTGCTCGCCGAAGCCAACGTCAGTGCTTTGTCGACCGCCAGCTTCAACAGCATCGTGACCACCGATCCACACTCATACAACACGATCCGCAACGAGTATCCCGATTTCGGCGGCAGCTACCAGATCCAGCACTACACCACGCTGTTACTCGAGCTCCTGCGTCAGGGCCGGCTGCCGCTGGCGCGCCGGTTGGGACTACATGTGACCTTTCACGATCCCTGCCATCTGGGTCGTTTCAACCGCGGTTACGACGCGCCGCGCGAGATCCTGAAGCTCCTCGGCTGCGAGCTCACCGAGATGGGTCGCTGCCGCGCGAACTCATTCTGCTGCGGCGCCGGCGGTGGGCGCATCTGGATTCCCGATCCGGTCGGCGCGGACAAGCCGGCGCACAATCGGATGCGTGAAGCCGCGGCGATCCCTGATCTGCAGGTGTTCGTTGTGTGCTGCCCGAAGGATCTGACGATGTTCGAGGACGCGCTCAAGACCAGCGGCAACGAAGGCAAGTTCGTGGTGCGCGAGTTGATCGAGCTGGTGCGAGAGGCCGCATGAAGATACTGGTCGCCATTAAGCAGGTCGCAGCGCTGGATGAGGATTTCCGGATCCGCTGTGACGGCAAGGACGTCGAGGCGGAATTCCTTCTGCGCGACCTCAACGAGTGGGACGACTACTCGCTCGAGGAGGCGATGCGCATCAAAGAGGCGGCCACGACCCCGGTCGAAGTGGTTGTGGTCTGCATCGCAGCGCACGAGGCCGATGAGGCACTGCGCAAGTGCCTCGCCAAGGGCGCGGATCGTGCGATCCGGGTCTGGGACGATGCGATCGAGGGGTCGGACTCGTTCGCGATCGCGCAGCTGATCGCGGCGGTGGCCCGGCGCGAGCGGCCCGAGCTGCTGTTCGCGGGCGTGCAGTCCTCCGATCACGCCTTTGCGGCGACCGGTATGGCCACCGCCGCGCTGCTCGACTGGCCGCATGCCGCCGTCATCACGCAGCTGTCCTATACGCCGGGCGCGCGCAGCGCGCGCTTTCGCCGCGAGCTTGAGGGTGGACTGCTGCATGACATGGAGATCGATTGTCCCGCGGTGCTGACGATACAACTCGGGATCAACACGCCGCGCTATGCGTCGCTTCGCAGCATCAAGCAGGCGGCGGCGAAGCCGATCGAGGTGCTGTCGCTGGACGATCTCGCCGTGCCGGCGCGTGCAGTCGGGGAGGGCGGTTCGCTGTCGCGCGTGCGGCGCATGTACATTCCGGAAAAGAGTCGTGCGCAGATGATCGAGGGTAGCCGTGAGGAGCAGGCGGCGCGGCTGGTGCAGATCATTCGCGAAGTGGCAGGCGGTGGCGCATGAGCGGCGTGCTGATCATTGCCGAACATCGGCGCGGCGAGCTGCGTGCCGCGACGCTCGAGCTGATCAGCGCGGCACAGGCCGCGCGGCGCGCGCCGGGCGATCAGGTGGCCGTGGCGCTGATCGCCGAGGCCCCCGACCGACTCGTGCCGGCGGCGAGCGTGGCCGGGGTCGATGAAATCATCCGCGTCCAGGTGACGGCGCGCGAGTTCGACCCGGACCTTTTCGAGGCCGCAACCCACGCGCTGATCGACGCGCGCCGACCCTCGCTGGTGCTGGTGCCGCACAGCATCGACGGCTTCGGCTATGCCGCGGCCCTCGCAGCCCGACGGCGCTATGGCTTTGCGACCGACGTGTTTCGCTTCGAATACCGCGACGATCAACTGGTCGCGACGCGCGGTGGCTACGGCCAGAAGGTCAATATCGAGGTCGATTTTCCCCAAGCCGAGGTGGTGCTGCTGGCGCTGCGGGGCAACACGTTCAAGCCGCCGGAGGGCGCGAGCGCCCCGGTGGTGTCGAGCTTCGCGGCTCCGGCCGTGAAGTCGCGCGTCCGCAGCGTCGAGTTCGTCGAGCCGGCGGCGAGCGATGACGTGGACATGACGGCGGCCGAATTCATTCTCGCGATTGGCCGCGGCATCGGCGAGGAAGCCAACGTCAAACAGTTTCGCGAGCTCGCCGACGCCATCGGGGCGACCCTGGGCTGTTCGCGGCCGATTGCGGATGCGGGCTGGCTGCCCAAGAGCCGCCAGATCGGCCAGTCCGGCAAGACCGCCGCGGCCTGCAAGCTCTACTTCGCGATGGGCATTTCAGGGGCGATCCAGCATCTGGCCGGCATGAAGCACGTCGGTACCATCGTGGCGGTCAACGCCGATGCCGGAGCCTCGATCTTCAGCATCGCGCGCTACGGCATCATTGCCGACATCTTCGAGATCGCCGAGGCGCTGCAGGAGCAATACCAGCGATGATGCAGGGGACAGGGTGAGTACCGTGGCAAACAGCGCGCCGGCGGCGGCCGGCGAAAAACAACTCGCATCGGGGCAGCTCGAACGCGGCATCGACTGGACCGGTGCATTCTGGGTCGCGAGCGGCGTGCCGCCGCTGGTGTTGTTTTCGATCGGCGCCGTGGCGGCGATCGTCGGCAATCTGTCGTGGATCGTGTGGAGCGCATCGATCATCATGGGATTCATCCAGTCCTTCACCTACGCCGAGATCGCGGGACTGTTCCCGCACAAGTCCGGCGGCAGCTCGGTCTACGGCGCGATCGGCTGGGCGCGCTATGGCAAGCTCATCGCGCCGATCTCGGTGTGGTGCAACTGGTTCGCGTGGTCGCCGGTGCAGGCGATCGGCTCGGGTCTGGCAGCCGGCTATATCCTCAACGGGCTGTTCGCGCCGGACTCGGTCATCAACACCTGGCAGCTCACGCTGCTGGATCTATCCATGATCAGGAGTGGCCTGAGCCTGCGCATCAATGCCGTGTTCCTGCTGGGCGCTGCGATCATGATCGCGGTCAAACTGATCCAGGACGGCGGCATTCTGCGCTCGGCCAATACCACCAAGATTCTCGGTATCTCGGCCATGATTCCGCTGGTGTTGATTGGTGTCATGCCGATTCTCACCGGCGACATCGTAAAAGCGCACTTCTTTCCGCTGCTGCCGCTGGTGCACGATGCCACCGGCGCAGTCTCCGAGGGAAGCTGGAATCTGGCCGGCTGGACCGTGATCGCGGGCGGCATGTTTCTGGCCGCCTGGTCGACCTACGGCTTTGAGACGGCGGTCTGCTACACCGGTGAGTTCAAGGATCCGAAGACCGATACCTTCAAGGCCATCTTTTACTCGGGCCTGCTGTGCCTGGTGGTCTATACGCTGGTGCCATTCGCTTTCCAGGGCTTCCTCGGCCTGGGAGAACTGGTCAAGCCCGCCGTGCTCGACGCTCAAGGCGCCGTACTCGAGCCGGCGGTCTACAGCGGCATGCTCGCGCCCGACATCTACAGCGGCATGGGAGTGGCGCGGGTAATGGCGCGCATGGTGCATATCGGCGGCAGTGTCGGCGGCGCGTTCGTGATCGTGATGCTGATTCTGGCACTGGTGCTATCGCTGATGACCTCGATGGCGGGCTCCTCGCGCACGCTCTATCAGGCTTCGGTCGATGGCTGGCTGCCCAAGTACCTCTCCAAGATCAACCGTCACGGTGCGCCGACCAATGCCATGTGGACCAACCTCGCGTTCAACTTCGGGCTGCTGTTCATGTCGGATTACGTGTTTGTGCTGGCGGCGGCCAACGTCGGCTACCTGATCTTCAGCTTCCTGAATCTGAACGCCGGCTGGATTCATCGAATGGACCGGCCGCGCCAGCCGCGGCCGTGGCGCGCACCGACCTGGATCATCGTTGCCGGGGCGGTGCTGTCCTATGTCAACGTGGCGTTCATGGGAATGGGCGCGGACGTCACCGGCACCGGCGCGCTGCGCAGTGGGCTGATCTTCGCAGCGCTGATCGTGCCGGTTTTCGTCTACCGGCACTATATCCAGGACAAGGGTGTGTTTCCGGCCTCGATGCTCGACGAACTGGAGATGGGCGCGGGCGAGAAGCTCACCAAGCGCGCCGGATGGTGGCCGTATGTGGCGCTTGCGCTCGGCCTGCTGGTGCTGGTCGTGACGCATCTGGCGGCGCGCTACTAGTCGCGCGGTATCTGATTCCGGAGCAAGGCGATGCTGATCACAGGCATAAGAAGCAAACCGGTATACGCGCCGCTGCAGCCGGATCTGCAGGGACGCTACCACCTGATGGTCGGACATGGCGTGGGCGCGGCACCGCTGTCGCGCCTGCTGGGCGATCTGGCGCAGGCACAACCGGCGGCGCTGCAGCGCACGCGTATCTGGTTCGTGGCCGATGCGGTTGCCAGCGCGGCGTCGACCGAGGCATTTCAGGCGGTGAGCATCGCCGAGCTGCGCACCTTCAATGCCATCGATGCGCTGCTGTCGGATCTGACCGCGGCGATGGACCAGGCGCTCATGGGTAGCCGGCTCTACGTCGCCGGTCCGGAGAGCTTCATGGGCCTCGTGATGCGCATTGCCGATCGGTTCAATCTGGCGAAGGACGAGGTGCGGGCCGAGGAATGTGGCACGCTCGCTCGCCGCGTGCACTGCATTCACTGCCGCGCGACCATCGACAACGTCCGAACCAATATCGTTCAGTGCCGCTGCGATCGCTGGCTCGTGGTGCGCGATCACTACTCGCGCCGGCTCGCGGCCTACATGGGCGTGATGGTGGATGCCGAATGCCCGGGCGACCGGCCCGAGATCAAGGAAGTGTTTCTGTGAGCCACACGCACGCCGACACGATCGCGGTGCGGGTGCTCGCGGTGGAGCGGGTGACGCCGCAGATCAAGCACTTCACGCTGGCACCGATCGCCGGCGGGGAACTGCCGGCCTTCTCCGGCGGCTCGCACATCATTGTCGTGATGCGCGGTGCGCATCGGGTCTATCGCAATCCGTACTCGCTGATGAGTTCGCCGAACGAGCTAGACAACTACCAGATCAGCGTGCTGCGCGTCGATCCGTCACGCGGCGGTTCGGCGTTCATGCACGAACAGGTGCGGGTCGGAAGCGAGCTCGAGATCGCGCACCCGGTGAATCTGTTCGGGCTCGCGAAGCTGGCGCGCAAGCATCTGCTGCTGGCCGGGGGCATCGGCATCACGCCGTTCATGGCGCAACTGCACGATCTGCGCCTGGGCGACGTGCCGTACGAACTGCATTATGCGACGCGCTCGCCAGAGCACGGCGCGTATTGCGAACTGATGTCGCGGGCCGAGCCGCAACGCTGCCGGCTGTACCACGACAGCGAGCAGCGCCTGATCGACATCGAAGGATTGCTGTCGCGCCAGGCGCTCGGCACGCACGTCTACGTCTGCGGGCCATCGGGCATGATCACGCGCGTGCTGGACAGGGCGCACGCGCTCGGCTGGCCCGACAGCCACGTGCACTACGAGAAATTCAGCGCCCCGCCGACCGGCGAAGCCTTCGATGCGTGGCTGGAGAAATCGCGCGTCGCGGTGCACGTGCTGCCGGACCAGAGCCTGCTGGAGGCGATCGAAGCGGCGGGCGTCGATGCGCCGTATCTGTGCCGCGGCGGCGTGTGCGGTTTCTGCCGCACCGAGGTCATCGCGGTCGACGGCGAGCTGGTGCACAATGATCATTTCCTGTCGGCTGAGGAGAAGGCTTCGGGCAAGCTCATCATGCCGTGCGTGTCACGAGCCCGTTGCACCAAGCTGGTACTGAATCTGTAGGAGCTGCCCTCATGAACGTTGCGCTGAAGCAGGGTGACATCTATCGCGGCGCCTGGGGTTTTCGCAATACGCCAGACGCGGTGCGTCGCTTTCCGCTGCCGTTTCCCGAGGATCGCTACATGTACTCGGTGAACATCGAGCCACACATACCGGGACCGAAGGGCTCGGTGATCGAATTCCCGATCGATTGCGATGAGCACTACGTCGAGGAATGCCACGAGCGCGCGATCGTGCTGGAGGAGGACCCGCTGCGCTATCAGGCGCTGCCGCACATGATGAGCGCGCAATGGGACACGCTCGAGCTGGGCATGCAATCGCTGTCGCAATCCTATCCGCAGCATTTCACTTTGACGCGCCTGGGCAGGCACTGGCATTGGATCAATCGGCCGCTCGGACTGGACCAGCACTTCACGTTCGGCGATCCCGCGAGCCTGCCGCGGCAGCCGCTGGAGTACATCACGCGCCAGCTCCAGGGCGACTGGGTCATCATGGACCAGCGCGACAACGATCTGTGGTGCGAGGGCGGCATGGTCACCGGTCCCGCGGACTGGTCGATGGATTTCGACCTGGGCATGAGCTTCAAGGAGTGGCACGGACCGGTGCCGCTCGGCCACGAGATGGGCGTCTTCGATCGCGCGCTCAGGTTTCTGCTCAATCTGCGCCTGAACGAGCCGGTACGGCGCTACAACTGGACCATGACGGTGCACCCGCGGCTTGACACCTCGCCGCACAACTATGATCGCTGGGGCCCCGATCGCGGCGGCGTGACCATGCAGAACGTGGCCGACATCCTGCACCTGCGCACCGAACTGCAGGGGCTGTGGCGCTTGCCGCGCTCCAACGGCATCGTCTTCATGGTGCGCACCTACATGCTGAGCCTGCGAGACGTGGCGTCGATTCCCAAATGGGCACGGCGCGTGCATCGCGTGCTGCGCGATCTGCATCCGGCGCTGGCCGATTACAAGGGCCTCGCACGACACCGCCCGATTGCGGTGGCGTATCTGGCTCAATTCGACGACGGCACGCCCACCACGCCGGGCACCGCGCCTGAATGACAGGAGACATCAAATGGCACTGAGTTGGCGTTATTCAGTTCTTGCGGACCGGCATCGCGCGCTCGGATCGAAGCTCGAGGATTGGAACGGCATGGGTACCGCCTGGACCTATGCCCATGACATGGCGCTCGATCACGTCGCGATCCGCACCAAGGCGGGGCTGATGGACGTCTCGGGTCTGAAGAAGCTGTACCTGGTCGGGCCGCACTCCTCGGCGATCCTGCATCAGGCGACCACGCGCGATGTCAGCAAGATCTATCCGGGAAAGTCCGCCTACGCCTGCATGCTGAACGAGGCCGGGCACTTCATCGAGGACTGCATTCTGTACCGCACCGGGCCAAACGCCTGGATGGTGGTGCACGGCAGCGGCGCCGGTCACGAAACACTGACCAGTGGGGTAGTGGGGCGCAACGCCGCGCTGGTGGTCGACGATGATCTGCACGATCTGTCGCTGCAGGGACCGGCGGCGGTGGATTTCCTGTCGAAGTTCGTGCCCGGAGTGCGCGAGCTGAGATATTTTCATCACATGGCGGCCACACTGTTCGGCCGGCCGGTCACGATCTCGCGCACCGGCTACAGCGGCGAGCGCGGCTATGAGCTGTTCTGCAAGGCCGAGGATGCGGTGTACCTGTGGGATACGATACTTGCCGAGGGCAAGAGCTTCGGCATCACGCCCACCTGCTTCGCGACGCTCGACATGCTGCGCGTTGAAAGCTATCTGCTGTTCTATCCCTACGACATGTCGCAGATGTATCCGTTCGAGCACGACCCGCCGGGGGATACGCTGTGGGAGCTCGGACTCGACTTCACCGTGAGCCCCGGCAAGACCGACTTTCGCGGCGCCGAGGCGCATTACCGGTCGAAGGGCAGGGAGCGGTTCCGGATCTTCGGTATCCTGGTCGATGGCGAGGTGCCGGCCGACCTCGGCGATGAAGTCTATCTCGACGGCAGGAAGGTCGGCGTCGTTACCTGCGGCATGTACTCGACCCTGACGCACAAATCGATGGCGCTGGCGCGGCTGGCGTTGCCGGCCGCGGTGCATGGCCAGCGGCTCGAGATCCGCGGCACGCACGTCAAGGGTGCGGCCAGCGCGCATGCGCTGCCGTTCGACGACCCGGAGAAGAAGAAGCGCTCCGCCTCGGGCTAAAGGGCGCGCCGATGATACAGGGTAGTGCAGCATGGCGTTTCTCGGCGCCATCCTAGTGCGATCCGGCGAGCAACGTCAGCGGCTGTCTCAGATTCGCCACAGCAATGCAGTTGACCCACGCGGCATTTTGCATGATATTCGCATGCAACATAGTTCACTACCATGCAAACGCCCTTTCGATAACTAAACGACTCGCGGGCGCTGGTGTGAGCATTGCAGGCGGAGTTTTCAGGGAGACCTCACATGCAAAATGCTCAGCTTTCCTTCTCCATCGAGCGCACCGTGCTGCGCCTGGCAATGGTTGCATTGCTACCGCTGGCCGTGCTGGTTGCGCCTGCACCGGTGCTGGCCGCCGCAGCGAGCGGCGAGGCGGGAGAGCAGGAGCTGACGGAGATTGTGGTCTCGGCCGAGAAGCGTAACTCGACCGTGCAGGAGACACCGATCAGCCTGTCGGCGCTCAGCGCCTCAGATCTGCAGAATCAGAACATCACGACACTCGAGGATCTCGCCGCCGCCGTTCCCGGCGTCTCGATGCGCACCGCGGGGCCTGGCCAGACCGAATATGAGATGCGCGGCCTGACGTCCGCCGGCGGCTCGACCGCCACGGTCGGTTTCTACATCGATGAGACGCCGCTGTCGGCGTCCGCCGTGGCGCTCAACGGGCGCACCGTCATCGATCCGGACCTGTTCGATCTCAACCACGTCGAGGTGCTGCGCGGGCCGCAGGGCACTCTCTACGGCGCCGGCTCGATGGGCGGCACGATCAAGCTCGTCACCAATCAGCCCGAACTGGGCAAATACGATGCCGCGGCGGATCTCAACACGTCCTACACCGAATCGGGTGGCAGCTGGAACGGCGGCGGGAGCGTGATGCTGAACGTCCCGATCGGCGACGTCGCGGCGCTGCGTGTCGTCGGCACCGACAAATACATCAGCGGCTGGCTCGACCGCGTCGTCATTCCCGATTTCCCGTTCCCGACCGGGCCGTTCGGGAATCCTGGGACTCCTTCGGAGTGCGTCTACTACTACTGCAATCGCGGCGATGTGCAGGACGCGACACCTTCAAAGACCATTACCGGCGCGAATCTGGAGCGATTCACTTCCGGACGAGCGGCCTTGCTGCTGAAGCCTTCCGAGCAGCTGTCGGTCACGACCAACCTGATGTATCAGCGAATCGAGGCCGACGGTTATAACAACTACCAGGCCACAGGCACGTCACCCTCGCCTTATCCGACCAATCCCGGCGTGTATCAGCCCTACGATATCGAGGAGCCGTATTACGACTCGTTCAAGATGGCGAGCCTGGATGTCGTCTACGACTTTGGCCCCGTGACCGTGACCTTCGCGCCGGCGTATTGGAAGCGCTACGTGTTTCAGTCGACCGATTCGACCGAGGCGTTGCAGAACATCAACAATCTGACGGCGTTCCTGCCCAGCCTGTACGTGGAGGAAGACGGCACTACGCAGGACAGCTTTGAGCTGCGCTTCGCGTCGAATGGCACCGGCGCGTTCCAGTGGCAGGGCGGTGTTTACGGTGCCGATCTGCATTCGGGCTACGTCACCTTCAACGAGAACACGCCGTACGCGACTGCGCTGAGCTGCGGTGTCCCAACGGCGGCTAACCCCGTTGGCGGCAACTGTCCGGCCTCCGAACAGTACAATCCCAACAGCGTGCTGCGCTACCCGGACGCGACCCTGCCGCCATACCCCAGTTCGCAGGCCGCCAATCCGAATGGCGTCATATTCAACGACAACAATCCGAACATCATGAAGCAGGTCGCTGTATTCGGCGAGACGTCCTATAAACTGCTCGATGACCTGAAGGCGACGGTGGGCGTGCGCTTCTTCCGCTACACCATCGCCAATCATGCGGACCAGGCCGGTCTCGGTACCGCTGCTGCGAACCAGGACCACACGCTGCTGGATGTGCACCAGAGCGGCAGCGCGGTGCTGCCGAAGGTGAACCTGTCCTATACACCGACACCGGATCTGACCCTGTACGGCACGGTCGCCAAGGGCTCGCGACCCGGCGGCGTGAATCTGCCGATCCCGATCCCGACGCTGCAGCAGCTGGTGGCCAACCCCAACGCCTACAACTGCAACATTCCGCTCGCGAACCAGCTGAATCCGGCGCTGCCGGTGCCGGCCGGATCGTACCTGTCGCAGCAGCCCCAGTATGGCCCTGACTCGGTGTGGAGCTTCGAGCTGGGCGAGAAGGCGCGATTTGACGATCGGCGTTTTACCGTCAACGCCGACGCCTACTACATCAAGTGGTCCAAGATTCAGCAGGTGGTGTCCCTGACCTGCGGCTACCCCTATGACACCAATGCCGGCGATGCGCGGGCGTTCGGGCCCGAGGTGGAGACTTCGACGCGGATCACGGAGCAGCTGACGTTCGATGTGTCCGGTGCCTATACCAACGCCAAAATCAACGACCCCAGCCCCGCGGCCCAGGCGGCCGGCTTCTACCCCGGGATCGATGTCATCAACGTTCCGGAGTACACCGTGGTCGCCTCGCTTGATTTTCACCGTCCGGTGACCGATAAGCTCACCGGCATGTTCCACCTGTCGAGTTCACTGGTCGGCCCGATCCAGGACCAGGCGTACTATCGCGAGACGCTGCCTTCGCACAACACCCTGGACCTGAGGACGGGCGTGTTCAGCGAAAAATGGGGCGCCTACATTGTCGGCACCAACCTGACTAACAAGTTGGCGGCGCTGACCATCGACAACACCGTGTTCGCATGGCAGCAGCCGACCATTACGCGCGTATCGACCAATCAGCCGCGCACCCTCGGTATCGACGTCACCTATAAATACTGATCCGCTGGGATTGTCCATGTACAGATCGACGCTGCTGCTCGCGAGTGTGCTGGCGCTGGCGGTTCCGGCTGCGAGCCTGGCGGCCGAGCGCATCGAGGTGGTCGAGCGCGCACTGACCGACGCCACGCTGGATCTGGGTGCCAAGGGGGATTCGGTCGGGGATCTTCTGACCTGGGGCAATCCGATATTTGATGCCGCCAACAAGACCCAGATCGGCACCGATCAGGGCTACTGCGTGCGCGTCGTGGTCGGCAAGAGCTGGGAGTGCACCTGGACCACGCTGTTCAAGGACGGCCAGATCATGGTCGAGGGGCCTTTTTACGACGACAAGGACTCGATGTTCGCGATCATCGGCGGCACCGGCAAGTACAACGGCGCGCGCGGTTCGATGAAGCTGCACGCTCGTGACGCCAAGGCGAGCTCCTACCAGTTCATCTTTGAGCTTCTGTAGGCAGGTCACGCGCAGGGCGTGATGCAGACGCAACTGTTGATCGGAAATCGCCTGGAAGCCGGGCAGGGACCGCCACAGGCGGTGCTCAATCCGCGCACCGGACAGACCCTCGTCAACGTCGCCGATGCGACGCCTGGCCAGGTCGATGCGGCCGTCGATGCCGCCACCAGGGCGTTCGACAAGTGGTCGCTCACCACGCCGGTCGAGCGCGCCGGGTATTTGTTCAAAATCGCCGATCTGATCGAACGTGAAGCCGATGCATTCGCCACGCTCGAAGCGCTCAACACCGGCAAACCCAAGCATCTGGTGCTGCGCGATGAAATTCCGGCGATCGCGGACTGCTTCCGTTTCTTCGCCGGTGCGGTGCGCTGCATGCACGGTCCGGTCGCGGCCGAATATCTTGCGGGACATACGTCGATGATCCGTCGCGATCCGATCGGGGTCGTGGGCTCGATCGCGCCGTGGAATTATCCGCTGATGATGGCGGCCTGGAAGCTCGCCCCGGCGGTGGCGGCCGGCAATACCGTGGTGCTGAAGCCCTCGGAGCTCACGCCGCTGACGACGCTGCTGCTGGCCGGACATCTGGCTGCGATACTGCCCGAAGGCGTCGTCAACGTCGTCGCCGGCAGGGGCAGCACGGTCGGCGAGGCGCTGATCCACCACCCCAAGGTGGCCATGGTGTCCATTACCGGCAGCATTGCGACCGGCGAGAAAGTGGTCGCCGCGGCGGCCAAGCCGATCAAGCGCACGCATCTGGAGCTTGGCGGCAAGGCGCCGGTGGTGGTGTTCGACGATGCCGACCTGGGTGCCGTGGTCGATGGGATTCGCACCTTCGGCTTCTATAACGCCGGCCAGGACTGCACCGCGGCCTGCCGCATCTATGCCGGATCGAACATCTATGAGCGCCTGGTCGCGGATCTCTCGGCTGCTGCCAACAGCCTGAAGTACGACAGCGCCACCGACAGCGAGAACGAGCTCGGACCGCTGATCTCGAGCACGCAACACACTCGCGTCACGGCGATGGTCGAGCGCGCGCTGGCGCAGCCGCACATCAGCGCGGCCACCGGCAACGCGCCGCCGGCCAGTGGCGCCGGATTTTTCTATCAGCCGACGGTGCTCGCCGGCGCGCAGCAGAACGATGAGATCGTGCGTCGCGAGGTGTTCGGTCCGGTCGTGACGGTCACGCCGTTCCACGATGTCGAGGACGCGATCACGTGGGCCAACGATTCGGACTATGGCCTCGCCTCGTCGGTCTGGTCGAAGGATGTCACGCGCGCGATGGCCACGGCGGCACGCTTGCGCTACGGCTGCAGCTGGGTCAATACACACTTCATGCTGGTCAGCGAAACACCCCACGGCGGACTCAAGCAGTCCGGATACGGCAAGGATCTGAGCATGTTTGCGCTCGAGGACTACACCTTCGTGCGTCACGTGATGGTGAAGATCTGCTAGGCGCGCCGCGCGCCCGTACCGCATGCCGCGCACCATCGACCTGTCGGGCAAACGCGCGCTCGTGACCGGCTCGACCACCGGCATCGGCGAGGCCACGGCGCGCTGTCTGGCGGAGGCAGGCGCGGCGGTCATGATCTCCGGGCGCAACGCGCAGCGCGGCGCGGCGGTGGTCGGCGCGCTGCGTGCCGCCGGAGCTCACGCTGCCTTCACGCGTGCCGATGTGCGCGACGAGGGTGCTTGCGAGGCGCTGATCGGCAACACCGTGGAGCAGCTCGGGGGTCTGGACATCCTGGTCAATAACGCCGGCATTCTCTATACCGCCAGTGCCCCCGACACCAGCAACGCACAGTGGCTCGATACCATCGCGGTCAACGTCAGCGCGGTGTTCTATCTGAGCCGTGCCGCGATAGTGCACATGCGCCAGGCCGGCGGCGGGGTCATCATCAACGTCGCTTCGGAGTGGGGCCTGAACGGCGAAGCCAATCACGTCGCCTACTGCGTCTCCAAGGGCGCGGTGGTGCAGATGACGCGCTGCCTCGCGCTCGATCACGCGCGTGACCACATTCGGGTCAATTCGGTCTGCCCGGGCGAGATCCACACGCAGATGGTCGACGATATCCTCGCGGCGCAGGGCGGCGATCGCGACGCGCAGCTGCAGCGGCTTGCGGCCGGCATCCCGATGCGGCGCCTGGCCTCGCCGGTGGAAGTCGGGCGCGTGATCCGCTTCCTGGCCTCCGGCGAGGCGAGCTATGTCACGGGCGCGAACCTGCCGGTCGACGGTGGCAACGATGCCACCGCCGGGCCCTACCCTTAGCCAGCAGCTGCTGCCACCGCAGGCGCGCGCCTGGATGGTGCCCCGGGCCGGAGTCGAACCGACATGGCCTTGCAGCCTGCGGATTTTCGTACCCACCACGGCTTTCGCCGCCGCGCCCTGCACGTTCGGGGTCTGGAGTGCGCCACGACCATAGCGGGTTTTAAGATTCCGCCACAGGTCCCCGCCGTCCACTCTCTACACCTGCCGGCACCGCTTCATGCGGCCCGGATTGGCTCGGCGTTGCCTCGGGCACTGCCCAGGGGATTCACCGACTTTGACGGGATCCGGCCAGGCCGTTTCCGTGCCTGCCGCTCAATCGCTCAAGTCCGCTGCGTCTACCAGTTTCGCCACCGGGGCATTGGCGCCAAGTCTACCGGTACCGGGGCGCAGCGGAATAAAAAAGACGCGCCGGCAGTCTTACATTTCGACAGGGCCAATCAGGAAGCGAGCGGTCAGCGACAGGCGAGCCGCGACGATCGGATAGCGGCTTTGATGATCAACGACCCCACTTTAAGGAGATAGTGCGATGAGACAGAACGCTGACAATAAGTTTCCGAAGTGTCTGCGCGGCGTGGCGATTGCGATTGTTGCCAGTGGCGCCGTTGCGGCCCCCGCCGTCTACGCCAAGCCCGCCGACAGCCTGGTGCTCGTGCCGCCAACGGATCTTCCGCAACTGGCGCGACAGGGCGGCGAAGCGATGTTCCTGCACCAGACAGTGGATGGCAGAACGCTGCTGTACGTCGAACACAAGCAGGGCGCCGGCCTGGACGTGCTCGATGTCACCGATCCGGGTCACATCAAAGGCGAGGCCTCGGTGCAGCTCGGCGCTTCCGGAGCGTTTGACTTCGTATCCGCTCTCGGAGAGCAGGCGGAGCTGATTCGGTTCCGGCAGGGCGAAGAGAACGCGGTGCTGGATCTGCATAAGGAGCGTGCGCCGACGCTGAAGACGGTCCAGGGACTGACGCTTTCAGGACTGAGCATGCCTCTGGGCGGCGATGGCTTCACCGTCAGCACGCAGGTACCTGCCGATGCGCAGCCGACGCGCGACTATCAGGTGGTCGACACGGCGAAGCGCGTGTTCGACGTGAAGCAGGTGCGCCAGGAGATTGCCAATCAGGACACCGGTACCACCTTTCTGCTCACCGACAACGGCGTGTACGTCATCCGGCGTCCGGCGGCGGAGATGGCACAGCAGTTTCGTGACAACAACAACGCCAATTGACCCTCGGTTTCAGCTCGGGCGAGGCGCTACCGGACTGCGGTAGCGCCTTGTCCGTTCACCTTGCGGAACATGCACTTACCTGCTGCTATGATGCGTGGATGAATGAACTTACGGCCGACACCCTGCAGTTATGGCGCGGCGAACAGCACGTACTGCGCGGCGTCTGCGCGACGGTGGCGGGGGGACAGTGCCTGCAGATCACCGGTGCCAACGGCGCCGGCAAGACCACGCTGCTGCGCGCACTGTGCGGTCTGGTGCCTGTGGAGGCCGGCCGCATCAGCTGGTGTGGCCGCGACATCGCCGATGACCTGGCCGCGTTCCACAGCGAGCTCAACTATCTGGGACATGACAATGGCCTCAAGGCCGATCTGACGGCGGCCGAGAACCTGCGTTATGCCGCCGCGCTGCGCCGTCGCGTGCAGCCGCAGGACATCGCCGCCGCCATGGCGCGCACCGGAATTGCCGAGGCGGCCGGTCAACTATTGCGCCACCTGTCGGCAGGTCAACGCCGGCGCGTGGCGCTGGCGCGGCTGGCGCTCACCGGCGGCTCGCTGTGGGTGCTCGATGAGCCGGGTTCGAACCTCGATGCCGGCGGACAGGTGCTGCTGCTCGAGCTGATCGATGCACACCTGCATACGGGCGGTGCGGCCGTGGTCGCGACCCATCGGCAACTTGCGCTGCCCGCCGCGCAGCTGCGATCGCTGACGCTGCAATGAGCGGGGAGCGCGTCGGCTTCGCGGCGGCAGCCGGCGCGCTGATCGCGCGCGATCTGCACCTGGCGCTGCGGCGTTCGGGCGATACGCTGCAGCCGCTGGGGTTTTTTCTGGTGGTGACGGCGTTGTTCCCACTGGCGCTGGACCCGCAACTGTCGCTGCTACGAGACATCGCTCCGGCCGCCCTGTGGGTCGGTGCACTGTTATCCTCGCTGCTGGCGCTGGACCTTCTGTTTCGTGAAGATGCGCAGGACGGGGCGCTGGAACAGCTGGCATTGTGTGGCCTGCCGTTTCAGGGGCTGCTGCTGGCGAAGACCACGGTCCACTGGGTGTTGACCGGATTACCCCTGGTGCTGATTGCGCCGCTGGCGGCGATCGCGCTCGGCGCGCCCTATGCGGCGACGCCGGGAATTGTCGCGGCGGTGCTGCTCGGCACGCTCGCACTGAGCCTGATTGGCGCCATAGGCGCCGGCCTGACCATGAGCCTGAAACGCAATGGATCGCTACTGGCATTGCTGGTGCTGCCGCTGGCGGTGCCGGTACTGATATTCGGCGCGCGCGCCACGGCGCTGGCGATTGCCGGCGAGCCGCTGGCCGCACCGCTGTATCTGCTGGCAGCCTTCACGGTGCTCAGCGCGACGCTGGCACCGTGGGCGCTGGCAGCCGCGGTGCGAATTGGTCTGGAATAGGATAGGAGCACGAGTCAACGTGGCCTGGGTTTGGTTTCATCGCTTCGGTTCACCGCCGCATTTCTACCGCCTGGCAACACGGCTGACGCCGCGGTTCGCGTGGCCGGCGGCGCTGCTGTGCCTGTCGGGCCTGATCGGCGGGCTGGTGCTGGCACCGCCCGACTACCAGCAGGGCGACGGCTTTCGGATCATCTATGTGCACGCGCCGGCGGCCTGGTTGTCGCTGATGGTCTACGTGGTGATGGCCGCCAGCGCCGCGGTCGGTCTGATCTGGCGCATGACGGTGGCCTACGCCGTGTCGGCGAGCTGCGCGGTGATCGGGGCGTCGTTCACCGCGCTGGCGCTCGCGACCGGCATGCTCTGGGGCCGGCCGATGTGGGGCACGTACTGGGAATGGGACCCGCGCCTGACCTCGGAGCTGCTGCTGCTGTTCCTGTATCTGGGCTACCTGGGACTGCGCAACGCGATCGATGACATCGGGCGCGCAGATCGCGCCAGCGCAGTGCTGGCCATCGTCGGCGTGGTGAATGTGCCGATCATCCATTACTCCGTCATCTGGTGGAATTCGCTGCATCAGGCTCCCAGCGTGATGAAATTCGGCCGACCCACCATGCCGGCCGCGATGCTGGTACCGTTGCTGCTGATGCTGGCAGGATTCACCGCATATTTTGTCGCCTTGCTGCTGATCCGGGCGCGCGGCGAGCTGCTGCGGCGCGAGCGCAATGCGCGTTGGGTGGCCGAGGCGCTGGGCGCCACGGCGACAGGACAGGGGTAGGCAGATGCTGAAGTTTCTCGCGATGGGCGGTTACGCGCGCTACCTGTGGCCATGCTATGCGCTCACTGCGGCGGTGGTCGGCCTGAACATCCGCTGGGCGCTGCGTTCGCTGCGTGCCGCCCAGGCGCAAGCCCGGCGCCGTATCGCCAGCGTCAGGGCGGTCTCATGACTCCGCGGCGGCGACGACTGTTCTGGGTGCTGGGCATTCTCGCCGGTGTCGGCATCGCCGGCGGCCTGGCGCTGCGCGCCTTCCAGCAGAACGTGATGTTCTATTTCGACCCGAGCCGGATTGCGGCCGGAGAGGTCAAGCCCGGGCAGCGCTTTCGCCTGGGCGGCATGGTCGAGCAGGGCAGCCTGTCGCGCACCCCCGGCTCGCTCGAAGTGCGTTTTGTCGTGACCGACTTCAAGCACCAGGTACCGGTACGCTATGCCAACGTGCTGCCGGACCTGTTTCGCGAGGGCGCCGGCGTCGTGGCTCACGGGCGGCTCGATTCCAGCGGCACTTTCGTCGCCGATGAAGTGCTCGCCAAGCACGATGAGAAATACATGCCGCCCGAGGTCGCGCGCTCGCTGCAGGCGGGCAAGACCGCGGCCGCTGCCGCATCCGGGGAGGCGCGCTGATGCTGGTCGAACTGGGTCACTACGCGCTGATTCTGGCGCTGCTGCTGGCGGGGGCGCAGGCGTTCTTCGGTCTGGCCGGTGCGGCGCTGCAGCGCGAACGCTGGCTGGCCGTGGTGCCCTCGGCCGCCTGCGGCC
>DATAJH010000020.1:0-3500 GCA_036262215.1 Steroidobacteraceae bacterium | reverse complement strand
GACAAACAGCCTGGCGGCATTCAGCGGTTGCAGCAGGTCGTGGCTGGCGGCGGCAAAAAAGCGGGTCTTGCTGACGTTGGCGGTTTCGGCCTCCTGCTTGGCCATGCGCTGGGCCTCGAGCGAGGCACTGAGCTCGTGCGTGCGCATGGCAACCCGCTCCTCCAGGCCCTGCTTGGCATCGAGCAGATCCTGTTCATGGCGCTTGAATTCGGTAATGTCGGTATAGGTCGTGACAAATCCGCCGCCGCTCATCGGCTGTCCGTGAATGCTGTACACCTGGCCGTTGCGACGCGCTCGTTGAAATGTGTAGGCGGTTCCGGCACGCATGTGCCCCAGCCGCCTCTGCACCTGCTGGGCCGGATCTCCCGGCCCCATATCGCCCTGCTCGGCATTCCAGCGGATCAGGTCCGCCACCGGGCGACCCACATACACCATGCCATCCGGATAGCCGAGCAGGTCCAGGTAGCGGCGATTCCAGGCCACGATGCGCATCTGCGCATCCACCACGCTGATCCCCTGCGTGACGTTTTCCATCGTCGCCTGCAGCAGCTGGCGGCTGAAGCGCAGCTCCTGCGAGGTTTCATCGAGCAATTCGGCGACTTCGTCGACTTCCAGGCCCTTGCGCTTGAGTGCATGAGTCAGTACCACGCGCGCGGATGAGGCGCCAATGGAGCCGGCCAGTACGCGCTCGAAATGCTGCAGCAGCCCGCGATCGGCAGGCGCGGCCGGCTTCGGCAGCTCCTGGCTGCTCAATGCGGCGTACTCCTGCAGCGCCTGGCGGGCCGCCGCGGCGCCGATGATTCGAGCCGCTACGGTCTCGAGATCGCCCACCTGCGAGGTCATCGCGGGCGGCCCGGCGGACGGGTGCTTGGGTGCCACGAAAGCGCGCGCGGCCAATCGTTCCTGCAGCGTTACGCCGCGCCGCGCCGACACAATCAGCATCACCGATACGTTCAGGGTCAACGCCAATAGAGCCCGCGGTGCCACTGCGCCGGGACTGGAGTCGCCGGCCAGCACGTGCGGCAGCAGGCCGCCGGCGGCGAGATTTGGCAGGAACAGCAGATAGGCCCAGGTGGCGAAGCCGCTGAGCATGCCCCAGAACACGCCCGCGCCGCTGGCGCCGCTCCAATACAATGCCGCAAATATGCCAGGGGCGAACTGTGCCACGGCGGCGAACGACAGCATGCCGATCGCGGCCAGACTGATCGAGCCCGATGTCGAGCGATAATATGTAAAGGCGAGCAGCGCCAGCGTAAAGATCGCGACGCGACGCACCCACAGCACGCGCCTCCCTAAGCTCGACCCGTCCTCCAGTCGCTGGCGCCAGAGAATCGGTGCCGCGATGTCATTCGAGATCATCGTTGCCAGGGCGGTGCTGGCCACTACCACCATCGCCGTGGCCGCTGACAGACCCCCGAGAAACACCAGTACCGTCAGCCAGGACGCGCCGTAGCTCATCGGCAGCGTCAGGATCAGCGAGTCCGACGCCGTATGCAGTGACAATCCATTGCGCGTGCCCAGCGCCACCACCGGTACCACCACGACGGAGAACAGGCCGAGATAGGCCGGTAGCAGCCAGCGCGCCAGCTTCAGGTCCGAAGTGCGCGCGCACTCCACGACGCCGACCTGAAATTGGCGCGGCAGACAGAATATCGCGGCTGCCGCGAGCACCGTGTTTATCAGTTCGTTGCCGTTGAATAAAGTGCTGCCGGTAGCCAGTCCGGTCGGCAACAGCCACGGATGGCCGCGCAATTGCAGACAGGCAAACACGCCAACGGCAACGAAAGCCAGCAGCTTGAACAGTGATTCAAATGCAATCGCCAGCATCAGGCCTTCGCGGTGCCGGGTGGCATCCACGCGCCTGGCGCCGAACAGCACCGCGAACAGCGCCATGATCAGCGCCACCGCCAGCGCCGTGTCTCGATACCACGGTGCATGAGCGGCCGCGACCGTGGTCAGCACGTCGATACTCGCAGCGACCGCCTTATATTGCAGTGCAATATATGGAATCGCCGCCGCCAGCGCGATGACACTCACCAGCACCGCCAGCGAGCGACTTTTGCCAAAACGCGACGCGATGAAGTCGGCGATCGAACTGACCTTGTGTGCGCGGCCGATCTCCACCAGCCGCTCCATGAACGGCAAGGCAAACAGGAACACCAAAGCCGGGCCCAGATAGATCGGCAGATATCCCCAGCCGTCCCGCACGGCGCTGCCGACTGCGCCAAAGAAAGTCCACGAAGTGCAATAGACGCCGAGCGCAAGCCCGTAAATATAGGGCCGAAGTTGGCGTTGATTGGTATAGATCCGGTGCCGATCGCCGTAGAACGCGATCCCAAAGAGACAAGCCAGATATCCCACCGCCATCAGCGACAGCAGCCAACCCGAGAACATAGTCCCCCCTTCCTTCCCCACACTTTAAGCCCCCCGCCGGGGCAAGACAAATGACGGCGGCCAGGGGCCGTGTCGAGCGGCCGCGGGTACGACCTTGGTCGATCAGGACTCCCGGATTGAGGCGCATGCGACCAAAGTGGAATACCCGCCGGGTGCGGCGTGCGCACAACATGTGCAACGGGGGCTACCGTGCGCCAGAAAACCAGACTGCTGGTGTCCAGATTTTTCTGACTGTGACGCCAGGGGCTATTGGAAAATTATTTCAATGGAGGGGGTACGATGAAAAGATCAAGCTATCTGACCGGGGCCGGATTTGTTCTGGCGCTGGCCAGTGCAGGCGCGCAAGCGCAGATGAAGGACCCGATACCTGACAGCCTGTCGCTGGGCGGCGTGACCATTTATGGAACGGTCGACGTCGGTTACGCCTATCAGAGCAAGGGCGTTCCACTGAGCAGTCAGCTTGTCGGCGGCCTGGAGTATCAGGCCTTCACCACCACACGAAATTTTGCCGGCTCGGTGTCAACGCTGGCTGAAAGCGGGCTCGAGCAATCCAAGATCGGAATCAGGGTATCCGAGCCGATCAGCGGCGACTTCACCCTGGTGGCGAACGCCGAGACCGGCTTCAATCCGCTCTCGGGACAGCTGACCGATGCTTGTGGCTCCCTGGTCTCCAACAGCGGCAAGCCGCAGGGCTATCAGACCGCGAACGCCGACAGCAGCCGCTGCGGCCAGGCCTTCAACAGCGTCCTGAATGGAGGCACGAGCAACCCGACTCTCGGCACGCTGACGATCGGCCGTCACAACTCGCTGCAGCTCACCGCATTGTCGGTCTACGATCCGCAGCAACTGTCCTACGCATTTTCGTTCCTGGGCTATTCGGGTTTCAACGGCGGCGCCGGCAGCACGCAGGCCGCGCGCTGGGATAACTCGATCAAGTACGCATATACCAACGGTCCGATGCGTGTCGCGCTGATGTATTCCAATGGCGGCCAGGATACCGGAATACTCCACAGTGCCTTTGCCGCTGACCTCGGTGGGACCTTCGGCGCCCTGACCGTGGATGCGGTCTACGAGAATATGAACGGCGCCGTCAACCTGAGAAGCTC
>DATAJH010000019.1:0-20067 GCA_036262215.1 Steroidobacteraceae bacterium | reverse complement strand
GGTGCGTGCCGGCAGTCTGCGGTTGGAACGCGAGCGATTGATGACCGGGCGCCCTTGCACGAACGACCACAGGTAGCGGTCGAACGAGCCGCACTCACGCTGCAGCGCCAGGAACGCGCGCGCATTGGTCACCGTGGAGTCGATCTTGAGGCGGTTGCGAACAATGCCCGGATCGAGCAGCAGCGCCGCCTTTCGAGTGGCGTTGAAACGTGCCACTTTCTTCGGATCGAAGCGCGCGAACGCCTTCTGATAGTTCGCACGCTTGCGCAGAATCGTCAACCACGACAGCCCGGCCTGCGCGCCTTCGAGGATCAGCATCTCGAACAGCAGCCGGTCGTGGTGCACCGGACGTCCCCACTCCTGGTCGTGATAGCGGATGTATTCCGCGTCACCGTCAGCCACCCAGCGGCAGCGTTTCTTTTCTGCGGTCCGTTTGCGCTTCATTCCGAGCTTCCAGCCGGCTCAAGTGTAGCAAACAGATCCTCCACTACCGCCGCTAGCCGGACAATCTGGCTGTTTCCTGCGCCGCATGCCCGGGAAGAACTCAGCTGCCTCGGTTATTACGACGCGATCGGAACGTTTTCTGCTGCCGCAGCCACCATGACGAATTCACCCGCGATCCGGTGCCGGTGCTCCTGCCGCCAGGTCCCAGCGGTAGCCCTGAACGCGCCGTTGCAGCCTCGGCTCCAGGGTGAACCGCGCGCGGTGGCTATTTCCTCTGACTGGGGTCGTCCGACGGATTAACGTAGGTAATCTGGAACGGCCCCATGAGATTTACCTGAACCACGGCGCCTGTTCTGGTCCATGCGAAGTGGTGCATGTTCGCGGGCGCGACGGCATAGCCCCCCGGCCTCAGTGTCTTTGACTGTTTCTTGTCCGGCTTGTCTCCCATGCCAATGGAAAACAGGCCGGAGATCACCGTGACGTGTTCATCGGTGGGGTGCCAATGCGGGGGTATCCGATAGCCGGGCGGCATCTTGAGACGGATTGTGACCAGACCGGTGCCAGCAGGATCGCCCGCGAGTACTGCCATGCTGGCGCCAGCGGGCAATATCGGCGGCACAGGGCCCCACTTGATGTCTTCGGGCTGCATCGGTCCGGGCATTTCCGCAGCGCAGGGCAACGACAGAGACACCAATGCCAAAAGCACCGGCAAGCAGACGACAGACAGGCGTGGTTTTTTCATCTGGCTCCCCTTGGAAACTGTTGCGCCCACGGCGGCGGCCGCGGGCCATGTCCTGACGCAGTAGAACATGCGGGGCGGGGCGAAGTCCTGTCCGCGCGTCGCTACTGCCTGCTCGATCGTCCGGCCGTACGATGGCTGGCGGTCGCCTGTCTTGGCAGCGCGCGCCCAGGCGTCCAGAATCAAAGCCGTAAGGTTAACTCCGGAGAACGCCAGCATGACAACGCAGGCTATCGCCGCGGCAATGCATCGCGTGCGGGCAGTATTGCAGCGCCGTCCCGCGACCGGGCTTCATGACGATGCACCGGCCGCCGCCCGTTGGCAGGGCGGCACCCGAGTGGTGTCGAGCCACGCCAACGGCACACAGTTGTCGACTGACATGCCTGGCGAGCTCGGCGGCAGCGGCGATCAGGTCACCCCGGGCTGGTTGTTCCGTGCCGGGCTCGCCTCCTGCGCGGCTACCCGTATAGCAATGGGCGCGGCCGCAGAGGGGATCGAACTGGCGACGCTCGAGGTGCTGGCAAGCAGCCGCTCCGACCTGCGCGGCATATTCGGTATGGCAAACGCCGAGGGCGACACGGTGCAGGCCGCGCCGTGCGAGGTGCAACTGCTGATTCGGATTGCGGCGCGCGGAATCCCGCCGGACCGGCTGCGAGCCCTGGTCGAAGACAGCTATCGCTGTTCGCCCGTTCCAAATGCGCTGGTGAATGCAGTACCGGTGGCCCTGCGCATCGACGTGGGCACCCTGTAATGGATGCGCTGTCGGAGACGCTGCGCGTGGTGCGCCTGGTGGGCGCGATCTTCATTAATGCCAGGTTCACGGCGCCCTGGTGTTACCAATCGCCCAGGGCGGACGCGGCGGCACCGTTGCTCGAACCCGGCGCCGAGCGTGTGGTGATCTTCCACCTCATTACCGAAGGCGAGTGCTTCGTGGAGATTGGCAATGAACCGCCAGTCCGTCTGGCCGCAGGCGACGCCGTCGTCTTTCCGCAAGGTCACGCGCATCGCATGAGCTCTCAACCCGGGCTGCCGCCAGCGAACGGCGCGCGTCTGGAAGAAGTGCTGTCGCGTCGACCGCGGCAACTGGCCTACGGCGGTGGCGGCCCGACGACACGGCTGGTGTGCGGCTACCTGGCCTGCGATGCCCGCTTGGCGCAGATGTTGCTCGCAGGGCTACCCTCGATGTTGCGCGTCAATGTACGTGGATCGAATGCCGGCATCTGGCTCGAAGCCTCGGTCCGCTACGCCCTGGGCGAAGCACGCTCACCGCGCCCCGGTGGCGCCGGCGTATTGGCAAAGCTAGCCGAGGTGCTGTTCATCGAGGTACTGCGCCTGTACATGAACGAGCAGAGCGTCGGCCGTACCGGATGGCTGGCCGGGGTAAGCGATCGCATCGTTGGCGCCGCATTGAACGCCCTGCACACGCGCCCGGCACATACGTGGACGCTCGACGAGTTGGCGCGCGCGGCCGACACCTCCAGGTCGGTGCTCGCCGAGCGGTTCCAGCATCTGGTGGGGAATTCACCGATACAGTACCTGACGCAGTGGCGAATGCTCCTCGCATCCAATCTCCTGTGCCGCAGCAACGCCCCGCTGGCGCGCATTGCTGAAGATGTCGGATACCAGACCGACACCGCCTTCAGTCGGGCATTCCGTCGCGAGTTCGGCTCACCACCTGCGGCCTGGCGTCGCCGACAATCGACTCGCGACCAAGCTCGTTGAGACCCATGGCAGCCCGCGCAGCAACCCGCTCGCCCAAAAAGCGCACCGCAACCCGGTCCGCTAATTCGCGTCGCAAGCTCAAACCCGCAGAACGAGCGCGCGGCCTGGACGCCGCGGACATCGAACTGGCTGCGGATCATCAGGACATCAGCGCGCTGGTGCAACGCATAGGCTTAGCCGGCGGCACTGCCATCGGCACCTATCGGGATCCGCTGGGGGGCCGTGCGCTGGTGCTTGCGACGCTGCCGATCCGTGCCATCCAGCCGACACCCTTTCAGCGCGACCTGTCGCCGACCCACACCAAACGTCTGGCGGAAAAGATCGACCAGGCGGGAGCCTTTCTCGATCCGCTGATCGTCGTGCTCGGCCACGACGATCTGTTCTGGACACCCAACGGGCGGCATCGGCTGGCGGCAGCCAAGGTGCTCGGACTGAAGCAGATCTCGGTTCTGATCTCCCCGGATGAGACGCTTGCCTACCGGATACTGGCTCTCAATACCGAGAAGGCGCACAACCTCAAGGATCGCAGCCTGGAAGTCATCCGCATGGCGCGCAGCCTGGCCCGCAGGCAGCCCGGCGCCCGCGAGACCGAGTTTGCCGACCAGTTCGAATCTGCCGAACTGCTCACGCTCGGCATCATCTATGAGAATGTGCCGCGCTTTGCCGGCGGCGCCTACGGCCCGCTGCTCAAGAAGGTCGACCGCTTCAGCACGCGTCCACTACCGGCGGGATTGCGCGAACGCGAAGGCTACGCGGCTCGACTCCAGGCAATCGAGACCGAGGTGAAAAAGATCGTCGCCGGCCTGCAGGCTCGCGGCTTCAAATCACCGTATCTGCGTAACTACGTTGTGGCCCGCATCAACCCGGTTCGCTTCCAGATCCAGAAGCGCGGCGCGACCGCTCCGGCGATGCCGATCGGGCAGGCGCTCACCCGCATGACCGCCGCCGCCAAGGCTTTCAAGCTCGAATCGGTATCCAACGCCGATCTGGCGTGGGTCGCCGTCGGCGCCGGATCGCACGACTAGGGACCGACCGCTGCCTTTAGGGGCTCGGTTTCATTTCGGCCCGTGCTTTGAGCGCCTGGTTCATGGCAATAAAGCCGGCCCTGGTTCCACCATCAAGCTTCGCCTTCATAAGAGCGACCAGCAGGCCGCTGAACGTCTCACCCTGCACAAAACGCACGCGGCCGGGCGCGCCCGGTGCTATCTGAAAGTAGTGCTCGCCGTCGAATAGCCCAGGGAACAGGAGATGCCCAAGCCAGCGCAATTCGAGATTCGGGGCAGCCACCAGCACCTTGGGGCGGAATGTCATTGCTTTGGCGCCGGCGGGTTGAATCGAGACGGTCAGTTGCCGACCCTTTTCGACCGGGCCTTCGATGCGGCGAATGAACGGATTCCAGCTCGGGTATGCAGCCAGGTCGGTCAGGATCGACCAGACCCGTTGAGGCGTCGACGCAATGTCAATTTCCGTTTGTATTTTGTGCATGCTGTGCCGGGGGTGTTCGATAGTATCAATCAGCCAAGGTAACGACTAGCAGCACGGCGCTCTCGGCCATCACGTAGCCGGTGAATGTCTTGCCCGCAACGCTGAGGCCATAAGAGGATTGCGGGGAAAACGATCCGTCGATGTTTATCCCTGCTCCCTGAAGCGTCATGCCAGACGTTGCTGAGAGGGATGGACCGGTCAAAATCTGCATCGACGCGGATTGAACGGTCCCGGGGCACGTTGCCGTGAATTGCAGATTCTGCGTCGCATCTTTGTTCACGATGATCACGCTGAGCTGCGTCGGCGAATTCTGCACCGTGTATGCGCTGGTATTGAGCGATCCGGCGGTAATGCCGGTGCCAAGTATCGACCCTTGCCCGGCCAGAGCGACGAGGAGAATTCCATAGTACTCGGGGCGCGCCTCCAGGATGACCCCATTGTTGTCGGCGATGGGGCTGTAGCCCGTGCTATCGCCGCCACCGTGAAAATTCGCCCCAACGCCGCCGCCCAAGGCAATAGTGAACAGATGATCAATCACCCACAGCGCCGAGGCATAGGAATCACTGATGTTTGGAGCGCCACCGTTGTAGAACGAATTCGTCTCAGCGAGTCGAAAGGGCACGCCAGTTGCGGCTGCGGCCGGTTCGAGCTTGGCGAGATAGGATTCCAGCGCGGTGTCGGGATAGCTGATGAGTTCCTGGATGGTTGAAGATGCAGACTGCCCGTTGCCGCGGTAATAGTGTGCGGAAAGCAGTATCACGTCCTTGCCCTCGCCCTGGGCGAAGGAGCTGAACCAGCTGGTGTTGTCGGCAATGACTGGGCCGGTTAGTGAAACGCCCGGTGTTTCGGCCAGGATGGCGGACGCGAAACTCTGCCACAGGGCGAGATAATCGGAAAAATCCCAGGATGACGGGAAGTACTTGCCCGCGTACAGATCGGGTTCGTTGCCGATCTCGATTCCGAAAAGATTGGAGCCTATTGCCTGGGCTGCGTACGCGACTTCGGCCGCCGCCACGCTCGGAGTCGATTGCGCCAGATTCACTCCATAGAGAACCGGCCAGCCTGCTGACGCCAGAAAGGCCGCAAGAGCATTGACGTCAGAAGGCGCGGTTTGACCTGCGGTTTGTCCCGCACCGTTCGGAGTCCAGGTCGTCTCGTCGACGCTATTGCCACCGATACGCAGCAGCGCCGGACCAAGCCTCTGGCACAGCCCGATCAAGTCGGCGTTACTGGCAGAGAACAGCGGCTGCGATAATTTACTTTTCTCGTAACTCAGACCAACAAAGCGTGCGGGAATGGTTCCCGCTTGCGTACCGGCAATTGACACCGTTGCCGTCGTGATGGGGCCAGAGGGAACCGGTTGTGCGGGAAGCAGTATCGCAGGGGCGCCCGAGGAGCCACTCGATCCGCATCCGCAGAGCAATGATCCGGTGACAAGCGAACCGGCAGTTGTCAAAAACTCCCGACGGGAAAATCCGGGTCGCGCAGCACGGTCCGCTACGCCACCACATGAGTCTGCCAACTTTTGACGGTTGTTGGACAACATTTACCTCTGGGCCGCGCATCCGGTCAGCTTCGCGGCACGCTGTGGCGTCTCTACCTGTTGAGAAATCTGGGCCTGCTTGGATTCGAACCAAGGACCAAGGGATTATGAGTCCCCTGCACTGACCGCTGTGCTACAGGCCCGCCGCAAGGCGGCCAATCTTAACCGATCGGCCAGGCCGTGCCGCGCTCGAGGGTGCATCGGACTATAAGGTGGTTCCCGGCGGGCTATCGATGCCGCCCAGCGCCTTGTACACCGCGACCGCGCCAGTGTTGACACCGGTCTCGGCCTGCGCCACCGCGTCTTCGGCTTCCAGCAACGTGCGTTGTGCATCGAGGAGCACCAGGAAATTAATGCCGCCCTCACGATACTGCACCTCGGCGAGTCGCGCGGCACGACGCGACGCCTCGGTCTGCTCCATGACGCTCGCCAGTCGCGCCTGCTGCTTGCCGTAGTTCAGGCAGGCGTTCTCGAAGTCCTCCAGCGCCAGCAGCACCGCCTGCCGATAACTGGCGAGCGCACCGCTCGCCTCGGACTTCGACACCTGCAGCCGTGCCTGGGCGGAACCGAAGTCGAGTGCAGTCCAGCTTATCGAGGGACCCACCGACCAGGCGCGACTGCCGGCCGCGCCGAGCTGCACGCTGTTACCAGTCAGGAAACCGATGAAGCCGGTGAAGCTCACGCGCGGAAACAGCTCCGCGGTCGCGACTCCGACGCGCGCCGTGGCCGCGGCGAGGTTGCGCTCGGCGATACGCACGTCCGGGCGGTGGCGCAACAGTGTCGTGACATCGCCGATCGGCAGCGGCTCGGTCCAGGCGTGCGCCGGTGTCGCAATCAGCTCGGCATCCAGATCGCCGGGACTTGAGCCCAGCAGCACCGCCAGGCGGTAGCCATAGCTCTTCTCCTGCGCTTCGAGCAGGGGCAGCGTGGCCTCGGTAGTCTTCAGCCGCGCCAGCGCACTGTCCACATCGAGCTCGGTGACGCGCCCGGCCTCGTATCGAACCTGCGTCAATCGCAGTGATTCGCGCTCGTTGTCGATATTGTCGTGCGCCACGACCAGCTGCTGCTGGGTACCGCGCAGCTGGAAGTAATTGCGCGCCACTTCCGCCGCGACGATCACCCGGGTCTCATCCAGGTTGGCTGTCTGCGCGCCCAGATCGGCGCTCGCCGCCTGCACGGCACGGCGCGTGCGACCGAACAGATCCAGTTCCCAGCTGGCATCGAAACCAACGCTGTAGCTCTCGATGTCGTAGCGCTCGGACCCGAAGCCCGGTTGCTGCTCCTTGGAGTGGCTGTAGGCGGCGTCGAGCGGAATGTGCGGCGCGTAGTCGAGCTGTGTTCCGCGTACCACGGCACGCGCGGCGCGCACGCGCTGCAGCGCGAGCTGCAGATCGAGGTCGCCGGCGAGCGCTCGCTGCTCCAGGCTTGCCAGCTCCGGATCATCCACCTGCTGCCACCAGTCCGCCGGCGCGGGCGCCGCCGTGAATTGCTGCGCATTGAGGTTACGCGCGACCACGGGTGCCGCCTCCGGGCGATGATAGTTCGGGCCGACCGCGCAGCCAGCGATAGCCACGCCTGCGGCAACGCCCATCAGCAGTGACGCCGCCCGGGCCCGCCATGGCGCGCCGCTAGTGATCGCCGCTGGTGTCACGATATTTCTCCGGTTGCGGGAATCAGCGACGCATCCACCGTCCGGTTGCGACGCGCCGATTTAAGCTTGCTGATCGCCAGGTAGAACACCGGCGTCAGCAGCAGGCCGAAGAACGTCACGCCGAGCATGCCGGAGAACACCGCCACGCCCATCGCATGCCGCATCTCCGCGCCGGCGCCGTGCGAGATCACCAGCGGCACCACTCCCATGACGAATGCCAGCGAAGTCATCAGGATCGGACGCAGCCGCAGACGGCAGGCGTCGAGCACCGCCTGCCAGGTACTCTCGCCGGCCAGCTCGCGGTCGCGCGCGAACTCGACGATCAGGATCGCGTTCTTGCAGGCCAGGCCGACCAGCACGATCAACCCGATCTGGGTAAAGATGTTGTTGTCACTGCCGGCCAGCTGCACGCCGACGATGGCGCTGAACAGGCACATCGGCACGATCAGGATCACCACCAGCGGCAGGCTCAGCGACTCATATAGTGCCGCCAGCACGATGAACACCAGCAGCACCACCAGCGGAAACACGTACACCATGCTGTTGCCGGCCAGGATCTGCTGGAACGTCAGGTCGGTCCATTCAAAGGTCATGCCGTTCGGCAGCTCCGCGCGCGCCAGCTGCTCCATGGCCTTTTGAGCCTGACCGCTGCTGTAGCCCGGCGCCGGGCCGCCGTTGATGTCGGCGGCGGTGTAGCCGTTGTAGTGCATCACGCGGTCGGGCCCGGAGGTCTCGCGCACGCTGACGAAGCTGCTGAGGGGAATCATGTCGCCACGCAGATTGCGCGTTTTCAGGCGCCCGATATCCTCCGGCGTCAGGCGGAAGTTGGGTTCCGCCTGGGCGTTGACCTGGTAGGTACGACCGAAGCGATTGAAGTCGTTGACGTACAACGCGCCCAGATAGACCTGCATGGTGTCGTACAGGTCCTGCAGCGCTACGCCTGCGGCCTTGGCTTTTTCGCGGTCGACGTCCACCTGCACCTGCGGCACATTGACCTGGAAACCCGAGAACAGTCCCGCAAGCTCCGGTCGCTGGCGCGCCTTGGTAATCAGGTTCTGGGTCTGGCGATACAGCTCCTCCGGCCCGAGGTTGCCGCGATCCTCGACCTGCAGCTTGAAGCCGCCGATCGTGCCCAGGCCCTGCACCGGGGGCGGCGGGAACACCGCGATGTACGCATCCTGGATCTTGCTGTACTGCGCACGCAGCGTGGCCGCGATCGCACTGGCCGATCGATCGGCGGCGCGCCGCTGCTCGAAGGGTTTGAGCGGCGTGAAGGCGATGCCGGCGTTGGTGGCGTTGGTGAAGCCGTTGATCGACAGTCCGGGAAAGGCCGGCACCGACTCCACCCCGGGGGTGGCGAGTGCCGTGGCGCTCATGCGGCGGATGACCGACTCGGTACGATCCAGTGTCGCGGCATCCGGCAGCTGCGCGTAGGCGACCAGATATTGCTTGTCCTGCGGCGGCACAAACCCGGTGGGGGTGTGTGCAAAACCGAGCCACGTCAGCCCCAGCAGACCGGCATAGATGAACAGCGCAATCGATCCGGCGCGCAGCACACGCGTCACGGTAGCGACATAGCCATTGCTGGCGCGCGCGAAGAAGCGGTTGAAGGGACGGAACAGCCAGCCGAACAGTGAGTTGAGCAGACGCGAGAAACGATCCGGCGGCGCGTCATGCGATTTGAGCAGCAGCGCGGACAGCGCCGGCGACAGGCTCAGCGAGTTGAAGGCGGAGATGATGGTACTGATGGCGATGGTGAGCGCGAACTGCTTGTAGAACTGACCTGACAGTCCGGTGATGAACGCCGTCGGCACGAATACCGCGCACAGCACCAGGGCAGTAGCGATGATCGGCCCGGTCACCTCTTTCATTGCCTGGCGCGTGGCATCCAGCGGGGCGAGGCCGTTGGCGATATTGCGCTCCACGTTCTCGACCACGACGATGGCGTCATCGACCACAATACCGATGGCAAGCACCAGCCCGAACAGCGACAGCGCGTTGAGCCCGAATCCCAGCAGGTACATGACACCGAAGGTGCCGATCAGCGACACCGGTACCGCGAGCAGCGGAATGATCGAAGCGCGCCAGGTCTGCAGGAACAGGATCACGACCAGCACCACCAGTGCGATCGCTTCCAGCAGCGTGTGCACCACGGCCGTGATCGATCCGCGCACGAACACCGTCGGATCGTAGGCGACGTCGTAGTCGATGCCCTGCGGAAAGCTCTTCTTCAGCTCCGCCATCTTGGCGCGCACGGCATCTGAAATCGCGATCGCATTGCTGCCGGGCCGCTGGAAGATCGGGATTGCCACCGCGGTGCGGCCATTGAGCATGGCGCGCAGCGCGTAATTGTCCGATCCCAGTTCGACCCGTGCGACGTCGCGCAGCCGCACCACCTGGCCGGTATCCCCGGTCCTGACGATGATGTTCTCGAAGTCGGTCTCGTCGATCAGGCGGCCCTTGGTGTTGATGGCGAGCTGAAAATTCGCACCATTGGCGGCCGGCGGCGCGCCGAGCTGGCCGGCGGCCACCTGGATGTTCTGCTCGCGGATCGCCGCCACCACGTCGCCCGCGGTCAGACCGCGTGTCGCAACCTTCTCCGGGTCGAGCCACACGCGCATCGAGTAGGCACCGCCGCCGAAGCTCTGCACGTCGCCGACCCCATCGAGGCGCGACAGCTCATCCTTGATGCGCAGCGCGACGAAGTTGGACAGATAGGTCTGGTCGTAGCGCCCATCGGGCGAGAACACGAATACCGCCAGCGTGATATCGGGCGATGCCTTGTTGGTCGTCACGCCCAGGCGTTGCACTTCCTGCGGCAGCTTCGGCAGCGCCTGCGACACCCGGTTCTGCACCTGCACCTGCGCCTTGTCGATATCGGTGCCGAGCTTGAAGGTGATGGTCAGCGTCATCACGCCGTCGGAGGTCGCCTGCGAGTACTGGTACAGCATGTCCTCGACGCCGGTGATGGCCTGTTCCAGTGGCGAGGCGACGGTTTCGGCGATGGTGCTGGGACTTGCGCCCGGATAGCTCGCTCGTACCACCACGGTCGGCGGTACCACCTGCGGGTACTCGCTGATCGGCAGCCGCGGCAAGGCGATCAGTCCGGCCAGCAGGATCACTGCCGAGACCATGGCGGCAAAGATCGGCCGCTGGATAAAGAAGCGCGAGATATTCATGCATCGATCCGATACGTTGAGCCGCGGCTAGGCCGTCAGCGTGCTGCCGTGGTGGTGGGCTTGGCCGACGACGCGCGGGCGATTGCCGTCGGCGGGGCTGGCGCCGGGGTGGCCACGTCCGGGGTGGCCGCGACCTGTTCCACCGCGGCGCTGCTGACGTCCATCGGCACATGTTTCGCCTGCACCTGGATGCCCGGGGCTACATGTTGCAGGCCATTGATCACGATGACGTCATTGGCCGTAAGGCCGGTGCGCACCACGCGCAGGCCCTCGACGCTCTGGCCGAGCTCGACCAGGCGATACTCGAGTGAATTGTCGGGCTTGAGCACCAGCACATATTTTTTTCCCAGATCGGTGCCGATCGCACGGTCATCGATCAGGGCCGCGTCGTAGCTGTCGTGGGCGACCAGCCTGATGCGCGCGAACAGGCCCGGTGTGAACTGCCCGTCGCGATTGTCGAACACCGCGCGCGCGTGGATGGTGCCGCTGTGCGGATCGACCTGGTTGTCGAGGAAGTCGAGCCGGCCCTCGTGCGGGTAGCCCTGCTCGCCCACCAGACCGAGGAACACCGCATTGGCATAGTCGCCGCGGCCGTGCCCGCCGCTGCCGGCGAGTTTGGCGAATTTCAGATAGCTCGCCTCATCGGTGTCGAAGTAGGCATAGATCGGATCGTCCGACACCACGGTGGTCAGGACATCGGCGCTCGATACCAGATTGCCGGCGGTAATCAGCGCCCGTGAGACATGGCCGTCGATCGGCGAGCGCACCTGCGTGAACTCCAGGTTCAGATGCGCCGCATTGAGCTGCGCGCGAATCGATCCGACATCGGCTGCGGCCTCGGTGGCAGCCGAGGTCAGCTGCTCGTATTCCTCGCGCGCGATCGCATTCTGCGCGATCAGGCGCTCGGCGCGCGCCCGGCCGGCGGTCGCGAAGTCGAGCTTGGACTGCGCGCGATTGAGTTCCGCGTTCAGCCGATCCACTTCGAGCGCGAACGGCCGCGGATCGATCTGGAACAGGATTGCGCCCTTGGCGACCCGGGCGCCTGCGTCAAAGCGCACCGCATCGACATAGCCGCTGACGCGCGGCCGCACCTGCACCGAGTCTATCGCCTGCAGGGTTCCGGTCAGTTCCACCCATTGATGCAGCGGGCGGGCGATGACCTGCGCTACCGTGACTTCGGGGGCCGGAGGGGCCGCCGCCGCCGTGCCTGCCTGCGAATGCCCGCAGCCCGACAGCAGGCTGGAGACGATGCCGGCCGCCAGTGCCGCAAGCGTGAGACCGAGCCTTAAATACCGCATGAGGTGCTCCCAAATAGCCTGAAAAAGGCGCTAACTGACTGTTTCACTTGACTTGGAGCCGCAGCGCGAGCAACCTAGCCATGTGAGTTACCGGTCAGTAACGTGGTCGATGTTACTAACCAGTAACGATGGTGTCAACCGGAGCTGGGAACATGAACGCCGCCAATGATGACGTCGCCGGGCACGAAGCCGAGATCGCGGGTGCGAAGCCGCGGGTGCGCGATCGGATCTTCGATACCGCCTGCGAGCTGTTCTATCAGCACGGCATCCGCAGTGTCGGTGTCGACGCGATAGCCGCCGAGGCCGGCACCAACAAGATGAGCTTCTATCGCAGTTTCGCGTCCAAGGATGCGCTGGTGGCCGAATACCTGCGGGAGCGGCAGCGCGAGTTCTGGGAGCACTGGGAAGCGACCATCGCCGCGTATCCCGGTGATCCGCGGCGGCAGATCGAGTCGCTGTTCGAGGCGCACCTGGTGACCGTCAAGGACAAAGCCTGCCGCGGCTGCGCGCTCGGCAATGCGGCCGGCGAGATGGCGGACGATGACGACGTGCTCAGCGAGCTGGTGCGCCACTTCAAGAAGGACGTGCGCAAGCGGCTGCGCAGGATGGCGCACGAGTTGGGAGCCCGAGACCCCGACGCCCTGGGTGATGCGCTGATGCTGCTGATGGATGGCAGCTATTTCACCCGTCTGGTGTTCCCCGGCAACAGCGGTCCGATCGCCGCGCTGATGCCCGCAGTGCGTGCGCTGATCGCATCGCAGCTGCCCGCGAGCAGCACCTCCGGCTGAACAGCGCCCCGCCTGGGGCGCGACGGCAAAATAGTCGGCTGCCCGGTTGGCGCGACAACATTCATCATCTGGCTCATCGCTTGTCATACTCGTCGTGACGGCGCCACCAGGGGCCGGTCTCGTTGCGCCCCTTGGGGGCGCGGTCCAGCCACTGGTACATGCCCCACAGACCGTCCAGTCCGCGCGCATAGGTGGAATAGGTGTGGTAGACGACGCCGTCGTCGAGCGCGAACGCGCTCATGCCCGGCCGGTCGCGCGAGTACGTGGGCGCGTCGGTTCCGCATGTGGCCGCGAACCGGGCGACGGGCTCCGGGACCGTTGTCGCGTCCATCGCGTGGCCGCCGCGCCGGTAGTTGTATTCGATGGTCCCCGCGCGCTGTTGCTCCTCGGTGAACGCGACGTTGAAGTCGAAGTTGAAGTCCCCGCCAAGCGAGCACGCCCAGGGAAACCTCCACCCCATGCGCCGCTGGTACACCTGCAGCTTCGCGAGTGGCGCGCGCGACACCGCTGACAGCGTGACGTCGTGGTTTGCCAGGTGGACTGCGAAGCCGTCGAACCCGTCCGCGATCGCCGAGCAGGACGGACACCCCGCCTTGTAGTCGGGGCCAAACATGAAGTGGTAAACGAGGAGCTGCGAGCGACCTTGAAACAGCTCTGCCAGCGAGGCGCTCCCATCGCCGGTCTGGAAGCGATACTCCTTGTCGATCCGAACCCACGGCAGTTCCTGCCGCCGCCGCGCCAGCTCGTCGCTGCGTCGCGTGAGCTCCTTCTCGGCCTCGAGCAGTTCCAGCCGGGCAGCGTGCCATTGTTCACGTGTTCCGGTCTTGTGGTCGGGCATCGTCTGTCTCCGGTGGTCAGCAGTTTTATTCCCAGCTGTCGAGCTTGATATCGTTCGGATGCGGGGCTCCGCTACCGGTTTCCAGGAGCGACTTCAGGCTCAGCAGAAACACGCCCCACTTGGTGCTGCAGTGATGCATGAACTCCACCGGCTCCTTCCAACCCTGGTGCTTGAACAGCACGATGGTCCAGTCAGCTTGCTGTTTGAGGTCGAAGCTTATTTTTGTGCCGATCCATTCCTTCGGTCCCTCGACCACCTGCCATAGCACGCGCCTGGCGGGATGAAGCTCAAGAACCTTCATGTCGAAGCCGCCGCCGTGGAAGCGGAACTGCAGCACGCCGCCGACTTTGCTTTCCCCTCGTATGTCGCGGGTCCACCAGCCGGAAAGACCTTCGATCGTGGTCAATGCCTGATAGACGTCATTCTGCGACGACGATTTGATTCCGACCTTGTGCAGAATATCAACCGTAGGTGATTGTCCTGTTAGTGTTAGCTTCTGTGCCGCGCTGGTGTGTGTGGTCATCGCATGTCTCCTTGGTCTGGTGTGCTTCGTCGTTCGGGCCGTTCGCGATACGACGTGCTGGTTGGTGGTCGTGAGATAGCTTAGGACCGGGCATCGAATGGTGGGAGTGACAAGTGTGGCGGGATTGCCTTGGACTCGCTGATCACGGCCGCGGCGCGTGCACTTGCCGCCGGTGATCCCCTCGGGGCATTGAAGCGGGTCGCCCTGCGCGGCGACGCGCCGGCGCTCGCGCTTCGCGGCATCGCGATGGCGCAGCTGGGCGATCTCCCCCGGGCGAAGGCTCTGCTGCGAAGTGCGGCCCGTGCCTTCGGTCCGAAAGAGGCCGTGGCGCGCGCCAGGTGTGTGGTCGCCGAGGCCGAGATCGCGCTCGTGTCGCGCGACCTGGGGTGGCCCGCGAAGGCGCTCGACGCGGCGCGCACGACGCTCGAACAGCACGGCGACCGGCTGAACGCCGCACAGGCGCGATATCTTGCGGTCCGGCGCCTGCTCCTGATCGGGCGTGTCGACGAGGCCGAGGCCAGGCTCGCCGAACTCGACCCGGCGCCGTTCCCGCCCGCGTCGAAGGTGGTGCATGAGCTGGTGGTTGCCGGGATTGCGGTGCGGCGCCTGCGAGCCAAGGCGGCGCGCGCCGCACTGGCCCGGGCCGAGCACGCCGCGCGCCAGGCTGGCATCCCGGCGCTGACCGCGGAGGTCGAGAGCGCATCCCTGGTCCTGAGCACGCCCGCGGCACGGCTGATTGCGGGTGGCAAGGAACGGCTGCTATTGCTCGAGGACGTCGAAGCGTTGCTGGCGTCGAAAGCGTTCATCGTGGACGCGTGCCGTCATGTCGTGCGTGATGTCGGCACGATGGTGTCGCTCGCCAGGCGCCCGGTGTTGTTCACGCTCGCACGTGCGTTGGGCGAGGCGTGGCCGGCAGACGTGCCGAGGGACACGCTCGTGGCGCGGGCATTCCGGGCCAAGCGCGCCGATGAGTCGCACCGCGCGCGGTTGCGAGTCGAAATCGGGCGGCTTCGCAGGCTGCTTGGGACGCTGGCCGAGGTGAGCGCGACCAAGCGGGGGTTCGTGCTGGCGCCGCGCCACACACGCGAAGTAGTGGTGCTGGCGCGGCCCGTCGAAGCGAAGCATGCGGCGCTGCTGGCGTTGCTCGCCGACGGTGAATCGTGGTCGAGCTCGGGCGTGGCGCTGGCGCTTGGAGCCAGTCAGCGCACCGTACAGCGGGCGCTCGACTCGCTTGCGGCGGTACGCAAGGTGCAGTCGTTCGGTCGCGGGCGAGTTCGTCGTTGGATGACTCCGCCGCTGCCGGGATTCACGACGACCTTGTTACTCCCCCCTTCGCTGCCGACTGACTAAGATATAATCATGAGTCAATCAACCGCCGAGATCGTACGTGAGTACGGACCCTTTCCGGGTGCCGAGCGCGTGAATGGCGTCACGTACGACGGTCAGAACGTCTGGTTTGCTGCCGGCGACAAGATCCACGCCTTCGATCCTGCGAGCGGCAACACGCTGCGCTCGATCGATGTCGTCGCGCATGCCGGAACGGCCTTCGACGGCCAGCACTTGTTTCAGATCGCCGAAGATCGCATCCAGAAGATCGATCCGAACACCGGCCGCGTGCTCGCCACGATCCCGGCGCCCGGCGGCGGCGGTGATTCGGGGCTCACGTGGGCCGAAGGCACACTCTGGGTGGGGCAGTATCGCGACCGCAAGATCCATCAGGTCGATCCCGACACCGGGGCGATTCTTCGCACCATCGAGTCCAATCGCTTCGTCACCGGGGTCACCTGGGTCGACGGGGAACTCTGGCACGCCACCTGGGAAGGTGAGCAGAGCGATTTGAGGCGACTCGATCCTCGAACCGGAGAGGTCCTGGAGCAGCTTGCGATGCCGCCCGGAATGACAGTTTCAGGTCTCGAGTCCGACGGCGGCGATCAGTTCTTCTGCGGCGGCGGAAGCAGCGGCAAGGTGAGGGCCGTGCGCCGGCCGAAGCGATAAAGCGATCCGCAGGACCTCAAGCATCGGCCTCGCTCAGGCCGACTTCAGGAACGCATCACAGCTCGCACGCGCCGGCTCGGCATCCGGAATCTTCACGCATATCTCCTGCATGCGTGAGTGCAGCGTCTGCAGCACATCGACGTGCTGGCCTTTGGAGGCATCGTTCCAGGCGCGCAGCTCGCGATCGAGCGTCTCGAGCCGCACGCGCGCACGCCGGTAAATGCGGTCCGGGCCGTCGAGTTCAGCCAGCACCGCCGATCCGGCCTGCTGGATGCGCGAGCTGTCGTTGGGTGTCATACGCAGCAGGCCGCTGACATACAGCTGACCCCACTGAAATCGCGTGGCAGTACCCTGCGATTCGCGATAGGCCTGATCCAGCAGGCCCACAGCCTCGTCCTTCTGACCCATCTTCTCGGCCACCTCGGCCAGATCGGCCTCGAAGTAATAAGGCATGGCCGATCGGGCCATCTCGGCCTTGGCGATCTGATAGGCCTTCGGATAATTGCCGGTGTCCTCGAGGATATTGATCGAAGCGTTAACCAGTCCGGAGCGCAGGTACGGGTTCTGTTCCGAGTCGAGCATCTCATCGATGCGCATATTTGCGTCCGCCACCGCGTCCGGCGGCAGTTTTGATTTCGGGCCGCCCAGCGCCTTGAGCGCGCGCAGCTTGGCGTCGATGAAGCCGAGCTGATCGGCCTCGACGTAGCGCGGGTCGTTCGCCGCGGCATCCATCGTGGCGACGTAGCTATCGCGCAGCGCAGGCGCGAACTTCGCACCGCGCGCGCTCGCCGCCTTGAAGAAACTGTCATCCAGCATCTGCAGCGCATCGGCACTCGAGACTGCAAGGCTGCGCTGGGCGAGAATCCCGGCAACCTGGTCGGTCAGCGCCGTCAGCCGCACCGAGGGCACGGCCTTGGGTGCGTCCAGTGCATCGCTCTCCGCGTTGGCGGCGTAGTACGCGGCATAAATCGTAAGGTTGGCGCGCTCGAGCGAAAGATCGGCCGGGCATTGCGCCGCGGCGGCCTGAAGCTGATCGGCGCGCCGGCCATAGTCCTTCTGAGCCAGCGTGTCGAGCTCCCAGGAGTTGTAGGCCAGACGGCGGCATTCCTTGACGCCGAGCGCTGTGCCGTCGCCGACAGCCTGCAGCACGGCATCGACCGGCTGCACGTCTTCCAGCGCCATGTCCAGTATCGCGGCGTATTGCGCGACGTCGCGGCCGGCGCCGAGGCGGATGATTTCGTGACGGTCGGGATCGAGCACGATGATGGTCGGATAGCCCTGGATCCCGAATTGCTCGCCCCATTTCTGCGCCCCATCGTCATCGCCGTCGAGATATACCGGCAGAAACAGGTGGCTCTTGGCGATGAAGTCGGGGCGCGAGAACACCTTGGATTTCAGCGTGTGGCAGAACGGACACCATTCGGCGCCCCAGTACAGCAATACCGGACGGTTCTCGCGTTTGGCGACGATGAATGCGCCCTGGAGGCTGCCGTCGAACCAGGCGATGTCGCGCGGTTCATTCGCATGAGTGGCATGCTGGGCTCGCGGAGGCTGCGATTTATTGCAACCGGCTAACACCAGCACCAGACTCAGGCAGATCCATCGTGCGTCCATGACTTTGGAAGCCTCCATTTCCGGCCCGCCCGCGTCAAGGGACATCTACAGGATACAACAACGCATCCGGTCTCCTCTCGTTAAGCAAATCGTTAAGCAAATTTCACGATTGACGCACTGCTAACGCGCGTCGCGCGCACCGCGGCGGCGCGCTTGCCGTCACGTCGGCTTGCCTGGCTTGCGCCTGGCGCCGCGCATCGGCTGTGCCTGCAGCGGGTCGTCCGGCCAATGGTGCTTGGGGTAGCGGCCGCGCATGTCCTTACGCACCGCAAGGTAGCTGCTGCGCCAGAAGCCGGCCAGGTCACGCGTGATCTGCACCGGTCGCTGGGCCGGCGATAGCAGCTTGAAGGTCACCGCCACCGCGCCGTCGGCAATGCGCGGGGTTTCCATCAGTCCGAAGACTTCCTGCAGCCGCACCGAGATGCACGGCGCATTGGCATCAACGTAGTCGATGCGGATGCGCGTGCCGCCCGGCAGCGCCAGCTCGCGCGGCGCGAGCGCTTCAAGGCTGCGCTGCTGCGCGGGGCTGAGCCGGCCGCGCAGCGCCTCGAGCAGCGCTACCCGCGCCAGCTGATCGCGGCGCGTGATTCCGGTCAGATAAGGTCCGAGCCACTGCGGCAGGCTCGCCATCAGCGCTGCGTCATCGCTCGCCGGCCAGTCGACCAGATCGTCGCGATGCAGCGCGCGCACGAACTGCAGGCGCGCCTGCAAGCCGCGGCTGTGCGCGTCCCAGGGCAGAGCCTCGATGCCCAGCTGCCTGACGCCCTCCAGCATCGCCGCCACGGCGCGCTCATCCCCGGCCGCAGGCTGCTGCACGTCTTCCAGCAGCAGCGCATCGAGGCGGCGTATGCGCCGCGCGAGCACCGCGGCCGAGCGATGCTCCCAGCCAAAGCGCTCCTCGGTGACGATATGCGATGCGAACAGCTGTTGCAGCAGCGCGCGGGTCAACGGCGCTGCCAGGTCGATGCGCGCCTCGCGCGCTCGATCGTCGAGTTCCAGCGCCACGATGAACTCCTCGCGCGCCAGCGATACCGTGCCGGTAAACGCGGCGCCGCGACCGTTGGCGAGCAGGTAGCGGCCATCGCTGCCCTCGCGCCGCTGTCCGATACGGTCGGGAAAGGCCAGCGCCAGCAGTGCGCCGGCCAGCTCCAGCGGCGGCGCCGGCTTGCGGCCTGCCGGCGCTGCGCCCGGCAGGGCCCGTGCCGCCGTGGCCAGCGACTGTGCGGCGCGCCGCACGCGCTCGAGCTGATTGCGGTTGGCGCCCTCGCCTGACGACTCACCGCGCAGCAACTCCAGGCGCGAGCGGATATCCGGGTCCTGCGGCGCGCCGCCCACGCCGCGCCGCAGTAGATCGCGCTCGGACAGCAACGCCGCCAGCTGCGCGGCCAGATCCACGGCGTCGAGGCCGCGCGCGGCCAGCAGCATGTGCGCCAGGCGCGGATGCACCGGCAGGCGCGCCATGTCACGGCCGACAGCCGTCATGCGCCCCTGCGCATTCAGGGCATCGAGCCGCAGCAGCAGTTCGCGCGCCTGCTGCAGTGTTGCCGCCGGCGGCGCATCCAGCCACTGCAGCTGCGCCGCATCGTCGGTGCCCCAGCGCGCCAGCTCCAGTGCCAGCGGCGCCAGATCGGCTTCCAGAATCTCGGGCGTCGTTGCCGCTGCCAGGCTGGCGTGCGCGCCTTCACTCCACAGCCGGTAGCAGATCCCGGGCGCGACGCGGCCGGCGCGGCCGGCGCGCTGCTCGCTGGCGGCGCGCGAAATGCGCGACACTTCGAGCCGGCTCATGCCGGTCGCAGGATCAAAGCGCGAGCGGCGCACCAGGCCCGAGTCCACGACCGCCGTCACCCCGGGGATGGTCAGGCTGGTCTCGGCGATGTTGGTCGCCAGTACGACCTTGCGGTTGCCGGCGGCAGCCGGTGTGAGCACCGCGTCCTGTGCCGCGGCACTCATGTCCCCATACAAAGGCAGCACCTGGACCGACGCCGGCAACCCCGCCTCCAGCAGCAGGCTCTCGACGCGCCGGATCTCCCCGGCACCGGGCAGGAACACCAGCACGTCGCCGGCCGACTCGCCGAGCGCGCGCCGCACGCCGGAGGCCACGACGCGCTCGATCGACTCGGCCGTGGCACCCGGCAGCAGCGGCAGCCCGAGCCCCAGATATTCCACCGTCACCGGGAACGCACGCCCCGGCACCGACACCACCTCGGCATCGCCCAGCAGCCCCGCCACGCGCTCGCCGTCCAGCGTT
>DATAJH010000018.1:0-14322 GCA_036262215.1 Steroidobacteraceae bacterium | reverse complement strand
ATCGACGTAGTTGCGCACCACGGTGGCCTCGGCCGACATCGGCGACATCATCTTGAGCTTGTTGATCTCGGCGGTGGCCTTGTCGCGCGCCTCCTTGGGCATGCCGGCCTTGGCCACTTTGTGCTCGAGTTCGGCGATCTCGTTGGTGCCATCCTCCATCTCCCCGAGCTCTTTCTGAATCGCCTTCATCTGCTCGTTGAGGTAATACTCGCGCTGGCTCTTCTCCATCTGCGCCTTGACGCGGCCGCGGATGCGCTTCTCGATCTGCAGCACATCCATCTCGCCCTCGATCGCCACCAGGATGTGCTCGAGGCGCTTACGCACATCGAGGATCTCCAGCACCTTCTGCTTCTCGGCGAGCTTGAGCGACATATGCGCCGCGACCGTATCGGCCAGGCGCCCGGGCTGCTCAATGCCGGCCAGCGCGGTCAGCACCTCGGGCGGCACCTTTTTATTGAGCTTGACGTACTGCTCGAACTGCGACACGACCGAGCGCACCAGCACGTCCATCTCGCGCTCATCGTACTGATCGGCGTCCACCTCGACTGCGATCGAGGCCGAATAGAACTCACCGGTGTGCAGTTCCTCGATGCGGGCGCGATCCACGCCCTCGACCAGAACCTTGACGGTGCCGTCGGGCAGCTTGAGCATCTGCAGGATGGTTGCCACGGTGCCAAAACGGTGCAGGTCGTCGAGCTTCGGATCGTCGACGTCGGCCTGCTTCTGCGCTACCAGCATGATGCGCTTGTCGGCACGCATGGCGGCGTCGAGCGCCTGAATCGACTTCTCGCGCCCCACGAACAGCGGTATCACCATGTGCGGATATACGACCACATCGCGCAGCGGCAGCACGGGGACGGCAGACGGTACGACGGTTTCGGTCACGGCGGTTTGTTCAGTCACGGTTGCTCTTGGTGCCTCTTAATGACAGGTGCGGCTGTACGGCCAGACAAAAACAAATTGGGGCAGCACAGCCCCATTTCAATGGCGCGCTCCTGCGCAAGCAGGCGCCGGCTCAACCGTGCAGCGAACCGCCCGCTCGCCTCGGCTCCTCGATGGCAGCGACCCGGCCCTCGTCGGCGCGATACACGATGTACGGCTTGGTCGTGCCCTCGATCACGCTGTCATCCACGACCACTTTCGCCACATTGCGCAGCGATGGCAGGTCGTACATGGTGTCGAGCAGCACGGTCTCAAGGATGGTGCGCAGCCCGCGCGCACCGGTCTTGCGCAGCATGGCCTTGCGCGCCACGGCCCGTAGCGCCTCCTCGCGAAACTCGAGCTCCGAACCCTCCATATCGAACAGTTTGCGGTACTGTTTGGTGAGCGCGTTCTTGGGCTCGGTCAGAATCGACATCAGCGCCTGCTCATCGAGCTCATCGAGCGTCGCGACCACCGGCAGGCGTCCGACGAATTCCGGGATCAGCCCGAACCTGATCAGATCTTCGGGCTCGACGTCGTGGAACAGGTCGGAACCGTGGGGCTTGGAATCCGCGCCGCGCACTTCCGAGGTAAAGCCAATGCCGCTCTTCTGGGTGCGGTTGAGAATGATCTTTTCCAGCCCGGCGAACGCTCCGCCGCAGATGAACAGGATATTCGAGGTATCGACCTGCAGGAACTCCTGCTGCGGGTGCTTGCGGCCGCCCTGCGGCGGCACCGAGGCGATCGTGCCCTCGATCAGCTTCAGCAGCGCCTGCTGCACGCCCTCACCCGAGACGTCGCGCGTGATCGACGGGTTATCGGACTTGCGCGAGATCTTGTCGATCTCGTCGATATAGACGATGCCGGTCTGGGCCTTCTCCACGTCGTAGTCGCACTTCTGCAGCAGCTTCTGGATGATGTTTTCCACATCCTCACCGACATAGCCGGCTTCGGTCAGCGTGGTGGCGTCGGCGATGGTAAACGGCACATTCAGCAGGCGCGCCAGCGTCTCGGCCAGCAGCGTCTTGCCGCAGCCGGTCGGCCCGATCAGCAGAATATTGCTCTTGGCGAGTTCGACCTCGTCCTTCGGCCGCCCGCTGCCGCGGGTCTGCAGGCGCTTGTAGTGGTTGTAGACCGCGACCGACAGCACCTTCTTGGCGCGGTCCTGGCCGATGACGTACTCATCGAGCACCTTGCGAATCTCGTGCGGTTTGGGCAGCTTGTCGCGCGCCCGATCGGCCCGGTCCTCGAGCTCCTCACGGATGATGTCGTTGCAGAGCTCGACGCATTCGTCGCAGACGAACACCGACGGTCCCGCAATGAGCTTGCGGACCTCATGCTGACTCTTGCCGCAGAACGAGCAATAGAGCAGCTTGCCGTCATCGGTACGCCCGCGGGGGTCATCACTCATCGCTCAGGCACCTCGACCGGTCAGGCCAGCCAATAAGGGTTCGGTTCACCCTTCACCAATATCTATATAGCATGGGGCCGACCGCCGAAGCAAAGAACTGCGTCGCTCGCAAGGCCTTGTTATTTCGCTATTTTGAGCGCCGGATCACGCCTTGACAGGCGCCGGAGGGGTCACCATGCGCTTTTCCAGCATGCCGTCGATCAGCCCATAGGCTATGGCGTCGGCCCCGTCCATGAAATTATCGCGGTCGGTGTCTTTCTTGACTTTGTCGACGCTCTGGCCGGTGTGATGGGCCAGGATCTTGTTGAGCCGGTCACGCGTCTCGAGCATTTCCTTGGCGTGAATCTCCATATCGGCCGCCTGGCCCTGGAAGCCGCCCAGCGGCTGATGGATCATGATGCGCGAATGCGGCAGCGCGTAGCGCTTGCCCTTGCTGCCCCCAGTCAGCAGGATCGCCCCCATGCTCGCGGCCTGGCCGATGCAGATGGTGCTGACGTCCGGCTTGATGAACTGCATCGTGTCGTAGATCGCGAGTCCGGCGCTGACCACCCCGCCCGGGGAATTGATGTACAGCGCGACGTCCTTGTCCGGGTTCTCGGACTCCAGGAACAGCAGCTGCGCCACCACCACATTAGCCATGTAGTCGTCGACCGGGCCGACGACAAACACCACGCGCTCCTTGAGCAGCCGCGAATAAATATCATACGAGCGTTCGCCGCGCGAAGTCTGCTCGACGACTATCGGCACCAGATTCAAACCGCGTTCATTCATAGGTATTGAGTGTAAGTTGTTTCAGCTCGTTTGGCCAAAGCCGGTCAGCTCGCGAAAGGTCGCCGGCCGGTCCACCAGCTTCACCTGTGTCAGCGCCCAGTCCAGCGCCTGATCCTCCAGCGCCGCAGATTCGAGCTGCTCCATGGCCTCGCGGCTGGCCAGATACTGCCGCCGCGCCTCCTGCGGATCCGCATGCGATGCGACCGCCGCGTCCAGTCGCTGCTCCACGCGTTCGCGATCGACCTTGAGGGCCTGAGCGCGGACAATCTCTCCCAGCAGCAACCCCAGGGCAACACGCCGGCGTGCGCTGGCCTCGAAAGCCTCACGTGCCGGCAGCTGCTGCGGATCCTGGACACCCGCGCGCCGCGCCGTCTGCAGCTGCAGCTCGCGAATCTGCTCCTCGAGCATGCTTTGCGGCAGGTCGAGCGGATTGTCGCGGTACAGCGCACTGAACAACTGTTCGCGCAATTTTCCTCTGACCGCCTCGGCCAGCTCGCGTTCCATGCTCAGCCGCACCTCGGTTCTGAGCCGCTCGAGATCCCCGTCAGGTACGCCGAACGCGCGCGCGAACTCAGCATCCACCGGCGGCAGGCTGTGCTCCTCGACCTTGACCACGCTCAGATCGAATTCCGCCGCCTTGCCGGCCACCGCCCGCGCGCGGTAGTCCTCTGGGAACACGGCCGGGATGGTCTTGGTAGCGCCGGCTGCCATGCCGATCAGCGCCTGTTCGATCTCGGTGAGTATGCGGTGCGCACCGATCGTCACCAGCATGCCCTGGCCCTTGCCGCCCGGAAACACTGCACCGTCGATGCGACCCTCATAATCAAGCGTCACCCGGTCGCCGTCCTGCGCCGCGCGCTCCACCAGCGTGAACACCGGTCGCTGCGCGCGCATGCTCTCGATCATGGCGGCGACGTCATCGTCGGTCACCTCGGCGGCCGGCCGCTCCACCGCGATCGCATCCAGCGGCTTGAGCGTGACCTCTGGCAGCACCTCGAAGATCGCCGCGTAGCGCAGCTCGCTGCCGGGTTCGACCGCGATCGGCTCGATACGCGGACCGCCGGCCGGCCGCAACCGTTGCTGGCTGACGGCTTCGGCAAAGGTGCTCTGCATCAGATCGCTGACCGTCTGCGCATGTACCTGGCTGCCGAACTGCTGGCGCACCACCGCGTACGGCACCTTGCCGGGCCGGAAACCCTTGAGGCGCGCAGTGCGCGCCAGGCGCTTGAGCCGCTGATCCACCTCGCCGGCGACCCGCTCGCCGGGCACCGCCACCTCGAGCCGCCGCTCCAGGCCATGAGTTGTCGTCACCGATACCTGCATGTTGCCGCTGTCCGTCGCTGGTAAATTCATGCTCGATCTGGTCGCGCCTGCCGTAGTTCGAGCCGCTGGTGCGAAAGGAGAGACTCGAACTCTCACGGGTTGCCCCACTGGCTCCTAAGGCCAGCGCGTCTACCGTTCCGCCACTTTCGCGCATCGGCCGCCGGGGAATAGACGTTCAATTATAGCTGAGATTAGGAGTTGTCCGACGCGCGGTGCGGAGCTTGATACCACACACGCTGCGATTTTGTCCCGCCCGAGGCAGGGAATGGCACCTACAGCGGCTTGGCGGCGTCCTGAGCAAAGTGGCGTCCTCAGACACGAGGAGTGCGCCCATGTCGATGATAAGGCAGGCAGGTGTAGCAGCCGCAGCAGCGGCACTGTTGGCAGCCGTGAGCTGCGCCAGCGGCCCCAAACCTACGGCCGACCTGGCCGGCGCGCACACGCTGGTGGCGGAGGCCGAACAAAGCGGTGCCCAGCGGTTTGCCAGCATCAACCTTGAGGCTGCACGCGGCGAGCTGCGACAGGCCGACCAGGATGCGGCCAACGACAAGCCGGTGCTGGCAACCCGTCTGGCGCAGGAAGCCTCGGTCGACGCCGAACTCGCGCTGGCGCGCACGCGCTCGGCCAAGGCCGAGCAGGCGCTGCGGGAAGTCGATACCGGCACCGCCACGCTGCGCAGCGAGTCTGAGCGCCAAAGCGGCGTAGCGCCGATGCCGCCGCCGCAACCTGCCGCATCGCAACCCCCGCAGTTTCAATGACAGGGTTCACATCATGCGTCCACCTGACAATGCCGACACCGGAGCCATCGCCGTGAATACATCAACACACGTCTCTCCCTTTGGCGCAGCGCGCAGATCGGCGCTGCCGGCGCTGGCGGCGCTGGCGGCGCTGGCGGCGATGCTGCTGGCCGCGTGCGCGACCACATCGCCCGAAAGCGCGTCGGCGCTGGCGCAGGCGCAGTCTGCCGTGAGCACACTCGAGGCCGATCCGCTGGCAGCGCAAACCGCCGGCAAGCCGCTACAGGACGCGCGCGACGCGCTCGCCGCGGCACTCAAGGCGCAACACGACCACCGGCCGCCCGACGAAGTGGTGCATCTGGCCTATCTGGCGCGGCGCCACGCCGAAATCGGCGAGGCGGTCATCGCCGAGACCCGTGCCCACGATCGGATGGCTGACGCCCAGGCTCGGCGCGACCAGGTGCTGATGGCGGCGCGTGAGCGCGACGCAGCGGCGGCACGCGCGCAGGCCAGCAGCGCCGAGGCGCAGGCGGCGGCGGCACAGAATCAGGCCGCGGCAGCCAGGGACCAGGCAGCAGCAGCCAATGATCAGGCCGCCGCGGCGCGGGCGCAGCTGGCTGACCTGCAGGCCAAGCAAACCGAGCGCGGTATGGTGCTCACCCTCGGCAGCAACGTGCTGTTCGACACCGGCAGCGACACGCTCAAGCCCGGCGCCGATCAGGCGCTCACCCGGGTGGCGCAATTTCTGCAAAGCCAGCCGGGCGTGAAGCTTCGCATCGAAGGCCATACCGATAGCCGCGGTTCCGACAGCTACAACGAGGCGCTGTCGCAGCGGCGCGCGCAGGCGGTGGCCAGCGCGCTGACGGATCGCGGCGTGGACCCATCACGTCTCCAGGCCGTGGGCCGGGGCATGCAGCTGCCGGTGGCCACCAACGAAACCGCCGAGGGCCGGCAGCAGAACCGGCGCGTCGAGCTCATTTTCTCGAATCAGCAGGGCCAGTTCGCCGGTGTTGGCTAGCCGCTGCGCGCCGCCGCGCTGGCTGCGGCCGGGTTAACTTAATTTACCCACCCAGGCTCTAGCCCGGTGGCTCAAAGCGGCGCAATAATGTTCGCGTTGCCTTTCCATGCCCAAACCTGCCGGCTTCTAACCGCCTCCGCGCGCACCTCGGGTGCCGCGTTTGGCGCCGCAGTGCTGCTGGCGCTCGCGGGCTGCAGCGAAGTCTCGATACCGGCGCTGCGCGGCAGCGCAGGCAATTCACCGTCGACAATTGCAGCGCCAGCTGATGGCAGTGACCCGACAGCGGCGGAATGCGAGCAGCTGCGGGCACAGGTTCGGTCCAACCAGGAGGCGCTGCGCGAGGCGCCCACCATCAGTACCTCGCCCGAGATCGTGGCCGCCGCCGAGGCGAAAGCCGACAAACGCATCGAAGACACCCGCTCGCGTCTGGATGAACTCGATTGTCCGAGCGACAGCGACAGCTCCGTCAAGCTGCGGCCGCTCGCTCCCATGCCGCCGGCCCCGGGCGCCGGCAATCCTTGAGGCGATAGCGGCGGCGCATGACGAAGCCGCCATGAGCAGAGCCTTCGTTCGCGAGGCTGGTGCGGATGCGGCCGACGCGCTGCCGGATCGGCCGATCAGCCCGCACCCCAACTTCGTCACCCGCATCGGCGCCGCCAAGATCGACGCGCGCCTGCGCGAACTCGAGGCGACGCGCAGCGCGGCGCTGGCAGCCGACGATCGCGCTGCGATTGCAGGCATCGAACGCGAACTGCGCTATTGGAAGCAGCGACGCAGCAGTGCCCGCATCATTGCGCCGCCGGCCGCGCCCGAAATCGTGCGCTTCGGCGTCACCGTGCGCCTGCGGTTCGACCAGGGCGCCGAACGATGCTATCAGCTCGTGGGCGAGGACGAGGCCGATCCGGCGGCCGGCCTGCTCAGCTGGACCTCGCCCGTGGGGAGCGCCTTGATCGGACATCGAACCGGCGATGTGGTGGAGCTTTCCGGCCAGCAGGCGCAGATCCTTGCCATGCAGGCCTGAAGGCGACGCTGGCAGCCGGCTTTGCCGTCTTCAGGCTCGCGCAGCCACCGGCATCGCCCGCCACGGCAGCTCGCTGTCGAGCAGCGTCCATTCCGGGCAGGCGATGGCGATCTTGGTAGTGTCGAAACCCAGCCAGCGTGCCGGCGCAATCACCTGTTTATCGCGGCGCGCATTCAGCCAGGCGCCCCACCAGGAGAAGGTGCTGTTGGCGATGATGTGATGCCGGCACAGCGCCATCAGCCGCAGGTCCTCGTGAGCGCTGGCCTCGTCGTTGTGATCCACCACCACGAATCTCGGATCGCCGCCCAGCCAATCCTGGGCAAACGCCACGTCGTCGGAAAACACGAAAAACGTACTCTGGCGATCCTGTTCCAGAATATGACTGATGGCGTGCTGGTAGTACGCCAGCGGCAGCATCATGCATTCGCCAAAGAAGGTGCCGTAGTCGCCACGGCGCAGATGCAGCGATACCGGATTGCGTGCCGCGGCAATGCGCTTGGCGATCTCGAGATTTCTGCCGCGCAGCGGCTCCACCAGCCACAGCTCGCGACGCAATTCGGCCTCGACTTCGCGCACCATCGAATAGTCCTGCCAGAAGCCCTGCAGATAGACCATGCGCGTACCGGCGGCAATTTTAATCTGCTGATGCAGCATGCAGCGCTCGGGGGACTGCCTGACGATCTGAATTGCGCCAGCTGCCCGCACCCACTGCCCGATGCGTTGCAGCCGCGGCCGCCCGGACATCACCAGCCGGTCGAACGGGTTCGACTTGCGCACCGGAATCGGGATGGCGAAGTGCTGCAACAGCACCGGCCGCGCGTGGCCGTGAGAGGCCAGCATCCGCGGCAGCTCGTGCGCGATTCGAAGTGATGCGCCGTACCGCTTCGCCAGGCACTTGCCGGCGGCGTACTGAAACAGCTGGTTTCCCAGCCCGCTGGTCTGCTTGACCACTATCTGCATGAATCCCTCTGGGCTGACTGTAGCGCCACCCGCCGGATCATTCAAAACAAAGCCGGCCGCGCGGTCTAGGTAACAAAGCCTAACTGGTTCGGCGGATATTCCTACATCCAGTGAGCCGGCCGCATCTATTGCCGATTTGCCGCGGGCGATTGCGCCTCATTCGCGAGCGGCACGGTGGCGGCATCTTTCAGCTGCTGCATCTGGGTCCTGACCCGGATCGCACACAGCTTTCTCGTATTGCTGGTATTCCCCAGCGCCGCCGTGCCGTTCTGCGAGCGCTGCTTTTCCAGGCATTCCTGCATCAGCTTTTTATGAGTTGCATGTACGTCGACCAGTGCCGGCGGCGTGGCGGCCTCATCGGCCATGGCCTGCGCGCCGCAGATCATGACGGCGCTCAACACTACCGACGCCGTAAATGCGTTCATGGCTGCCTCGAGTATCACCGGGTATCGATGCGCACTCCATCACCGCGGCAGGCATGTGAATGTCAGCCGCTTCCCACGCCGCGGCCGGGTAGCGTGGCAAGCGGCGCGCTCTAGCCCGCCCGCCCCCAGGAGTCCTCGCCGTCGCGCGATCCATAGCGCAATGCCAGCTGCTTTGAGAATGCTGCCAGCAACTGTTCGACGTGGTCCAGATCCACCGGCTTGGTGAGGTGATGATTGAACCCTGCCGCCTTCGACTTTTCCTTGTCATTCGGCTGCCCCCATCCGGTGACGGCCACCAGCAGTGCGTGCTCACCCCAGCCTTCCTGACGGACACTCGCGGCAACCTCGTAGCCGCTCATGTCCGGCATTCCGATATCGAGGAACATCGCGTCGGGCTGCTCGCGCCTCGCTACTGCCAGCGCCTCAGAACCTGATACGGCCAGCTGCACGTCGTAGCCCGACATCTTCAGAATCAACGCCAAGGTCTGTGCGGCGTCGCCGTTATCGTCGGCCACCAGCACCTTGCAGCGCGGCCCGCTTACCGGGCGGTGCCCCGACACCGCAGCGTACGCACGCCGCTTCGCCGACAGCACGCCGGTTCGTGGCAGGCGGATGGTGAAGGTGCTGCCGTGACCGGGGCCGTCGCTGGCGGCCTCGACGCTGCCGCCGTGCAGGGCCACCAGACCCTTGACCAGTGCCAGCCCGATACCCAGGCCGCCCTCGGCGCGATCGACCGGCGAGTCGACCTGCGAGAACATCTCGAACAGCTTTGGGATCGCCTCCGCGCTCACTCCGATTCCCGAGTCGCTCACCGACATAGTCAGGTCACCTGCGTCCAGGCTCACCACCAACCGGATGTGGCCCGATGGATCGGTATATTTCGCAGCGTTGGTGAGCAGGTTCGACAGCGCCTGCGACAGCCGCAGCGGATCGACCTCCAGCTCGATCGGCTCGGCAGGCAGCACCGTCTCCATGACATGCTGCTTGGAGTCGATCAGCGGACGCGCCGTCTCGACCGCCGAAGCCACCAGCGATGCAAGGTCTACCGGCTCCTTGCGCAGCTGCAGGCGTCCGCTGGTGATGCGCGATACGTCGAGAAGATCATCGAGCAGCAGTGCCATGCGCTGCACCTGCCGTGCAATCACGTCACGGCCCCATTGCCGCTGCCGGTCGTCGGCTCCGGGCGCCTCCAGCAGCTTGGCGGCGTTGCGAATCGGCGCCAGCGGGTTGCGCAGTTCATGGGCCAGCGTGGCGAGGAACTCGTCCTTGCGCCGGTCGGCCTCCCGCAACGCGTCCTCGGTGTGTTTCAGGCGGCTGATGTCGAGATTGATGCCCGCCCAACCGGAGATGTTTCCATTGTCGTCGTGAATCGGCACGCCTTTGGCCAGTACCGCGTGGTATTGACCGTCGGCCCCGCGAAATCGGTGTTCCCGATACCACACGCCGCCGGTTCGCACGCACTCGCGCCACGCCTCCATGGTGGCCTCGACGTCGGCGGGATGCAGCAGCTCACCCCAGCCAAAATTCGAACACTGCTCCTGGGTGAGCCCCAGCAGCCGGAGAAATGGTTCGCTGGCGTAGGTATTTCTTCCCTCGGCATCGCATACCCACACGCCGTAATCGATCGACTCGCCGATCGCGCGGTACAAGCGCTCGCTCTTTCCCAGGGCGTGCTCGGCCAGCTTCTGGGCGGTGACATCGATCAACACTCCGGCCATCAACACCGGCTTGCCAGCGGCATCGAAGTGAATCTTGCCGCGCCTGGCAACCCAGCGTAGTGAACCGTCGGGCTGCACGATGCGAAATTCCGTCGACGGCAGCACCCCGGTGCGCAGCGCCTGCGCTTCGGCGCCGCCGACGGCGGCCAGGTCATCTGGATGAATCAGCTGCCGGCGCAGTACCGGGTCGTCATTGAGATTCTTCTCATCGTCGAAGCCATACAGCGCCGCGAGATTGCGGTCGACCCTGGCCTCATCGGTTTGCAGATCCCAGACCCAGCTGCCGATCTCGGCGGCCGCCATGGCGCTTTCGACCCGCGTGTTGGCACGCTCGAGCGCCGTCTCGGCACTCTGGCGCACCTGAACCTCCGCCTGCAACGCGGCATTCGATTGCTCGAGCGCCTGGGTGCGCACATGCACTTCGTCGAGCATGCGGTTGAAGGCATCGACCACCAGGCCGATTTCGTCATCGGTGGTCTTTTGCACCCGCAGGGAATAGTCGCGCTGGTGGACGATCTGTCGCGCCACGTCACTCATCGCCTCGAGCGGCGCGGTGATGACCCGCTGCAGCGCCGTGGACAGGATCAGTGCCGCGACCAGGCTGATCGCGGTTACCAGCGCGAGGATTCCGAGGTAGGTGGCGACCCGCCCCATCACGTCGTAGCGAGCCTGCAGATATATGGTTCCGAGCCACTCGCCGTTGCGCACGATGAGCTGCGTCAGCTCGACGTGTTCGCCGGCGGTACGCGTACCGGGGACCACGTGTGGCAGCAGCGATGGCGGCGGCGACGCTCCTGAGCGTACGTAGTCGGCGTACAGTTCCCCGCCCGGCAGATAAAGCGCCGCAACCAGCACCTGGGGTCGCGCCTCCAGTGCCACCAGATTGCGCTCGGCAGCCGCCTGGTCGTCGAATTCGAGCGCCGGCGCCATCGCGATCGAGAGAATAGCGGCCTCGGTCGTCAGATCGGACGTCCAGGAATGCCGATAAGCGGTCAGCTCATGCCATAGCAGCGCCGATCCGGCCACCAGCAATGCGATGACCGTGGTCAGCGACACCACGCGCATGAGCTTGCCGCGCACCGACTCGCGGGTACGTCGAGCCGCTGTGAGCTCGGCCCGGAAGGATTGCATGGCGCGCAGCACCCGTCGCATCAGAGCACCCTTCCGATTGCCAGGCTTCCGGTTATCGAGGCGGCTCTCATCGCTGCGCCGCCTCCCGGATGCACGACGCCGGCTCGATCGAGGCTCCGGCCTCATCACATCCGGCCTCGGTATACACGCGTCTGCCACGTACGCGGATGGCGACCGCCAGCAGTTCGGACGCGACCCTCAGGCCCGAGGACTGCGCGGCATCCAGTGAGATTTCAAAACGCACCCGCTGGTCGATCAGCAGAAAGTTGACGCTGCTGCCGGCATCAAGGCCGCCGTCCTCGTTGGTGACGATCAGTACCGGCCGGCCGGCCACGGCGCCGATCAGGCGCCGCAGATCCTCCCGGTGAGAGGCGCCGATGTAGAGCATCTGCGCGCCGTTGAGCTCCTTCAGGCTCTTGAGTGGCCTCACCTGTGCGGGCCGATTCTGAATCTGGCGATTCTGCAGCAGCCGTCCGAGCTCGGTGGCCACGCCGTTGGCATCGAGCACTGCAATGGTGAACTGCGCATCGGTCAATGCCTGAGGCGGCCAGTCCACGTAACTGGTGAAGCGGTATAAGAACGCCGCCTTCACCGCATCTTCCGAGTACGAATCTGCCGCATCGGCCGGCCGCGTCGCCGTGCCAGCCGCCCAAACGGCGGCAAGCACCGTCAGTGCCACTCGCATCAGGCCTGCGCGTCTATACAGCGGCATTTGTGGCCACCATTAGAAGTTCCACTGGGCCTGAACCATTCCACTGCGGCTGATCTCCTCACCGTAGGGTGCCGGAAATTCCAGGTGCCGCGCATTGAGCAGATTCGATCCGGTCACCGACAACTCCAGACTGCTGCAGGCCCGCCAGCCGAGCCGGGCACTCATGTTGTAATAGCCCGGCAGGGCCGGATCGGGTAGTGCCGACACGTAGCGCAGCGATGCATCAAAGGTCACATTGCGTGCAAGATCCATGGAGGACGTCAACGAGCCATGTCCTGCAGGGTCGTCTCCCGCCTGCGCGAGGCCTAACAAGCCGCTGGCGCCGGGTTCGAAGTGCAGCCTCTTGTGCACCGTACTGTAGCCCGGTGACAGGCGCCACCAGTCGGTCACCTGGTAATTGCCCCACAGCTCGAGCCCGTAGGTGTCGCCAGCCATCAGGTTGCCCCAGTGCAGGGGAATGAATGTGGTGCTGGAATCGGGTTCGATGGTGCGCAGGTCATCATAGACGTTGTAGAACGCGGAAACCGAGAATGACAATACCGGCACCGGCTGCGCGCGGTAGCCAACCTCATAGGCCCAGACTTTCTCCGGTCGAAACTCGGAATTACCGGTCAGGAACACCATCGGTCCGAGTTTTTCCACCACGTCGACGTCAAACGGAGTGGGAGAGCGAATTGCCCGCGAACCGACCGCCCAGATCTGACTGGTATCATTCAGTTTCCAGGACAGTCGCGCATCCGGCAAAGCCGACCACCCGGAATACGGATCGTCCTCGAGTTTTATGCCCACGGAGGCGCTCAGCGATCTGCTCAGCGCCACGGTGTCCTGTGCAAACAGGTTGCCGAGCGTCAATGCACGGGCTGGAGGCACGAACAGCAGCGTGGCGGTATTGGTGATGTCGTAGTCATTGACACGCTCGCCCGCGCCCCAGACCAGCTTGTGAGCCGAGCCCAGTGCAATGCTCTGCTGAATTTCCACATCATAGGTGCGTAGTATGAAGGCGCCCTGGCCGGTCGGCGAATAACGCTCCGTCAGGTCATAGTAGGCCTGCACCTGCACGTCTGACTGAGCGCTGAACCGGTGCTGCCACCGCGCCAGCAGGTTGGCGCCGTCGATCATGTCGTCGGCCTGCTGCAGCTGGTTTTCCGTCGCCCGATAGATATCGCCCTGCACGGTAGTGGTGTCATCCGCGCCGGTGCGATCGATGCGAAACCCCGCCTGCCCTTTGGACCAGGCATCACTGGCGCTCGCTCCGGTCGGCAGCTCCAGGGCATCGCGATGAAAACCCATGCCATAGAATCGGTACGCGGTGTCGTCATCCAGCTTGCCGCCATAGCGTGCGGCGGCATTTCTCTCCTTGGTGCCTGCCGCCGCGCTGACCAGCGTCCCGTCGGTCAGTTCGGCCGGCCGCGTGATGATGTTGATGACACCGTTCATCGCATTGGCGCCCCACAGGGTTGCGCCCGGACCGCTGATCACCTCAATCCGATCCACATCCTCGAGCATCACGTCCTGGGCGTCCAGATAGACGCCGGAGTACAGCGGCGAGTAGACGCTGCGACCATCGATAAGGACCAGCAGCTTGTCGGAAAAGTTCTGTGCCCCCGGGCTACCGCCGAAACCGCGTGCGCTGACGACGTAGTCGCTGGCGCTCATCTGGGTGACCTCGAGATTCGGCGCCAGCCGCAGGGCCTCCGGGATACTGGTGGCGCCGGAGCGCGCAATGTCATCGTGCGTGATGACATAGATGGCTGCCGGTGCCGTGCGCAGCGGTTCCACCGATTTGGAAACCGACGTCACTTGCACATTGGCCAGCTCCTCCAGCGACATGCCACCCAGTTCCTCGGACGGATTTGCCGGCTGCGACGCGGCCCAGCCGCAGCGCGCGGCAACGGCGAGTGCCGCGGCGACCATCAGTGCCTGCGGTAGCGTGCTGTGTGGCCGGTCGACCGGTGGGGAGGCAGCTCGGGCGTCTCGCTTATTCATTGAATGTCGGGTCCTCGTCGAAGCGGGTGCGCAGAAAGGATTTCGCGTGCGGTTCCACCAGCCGCGTGCCATTGGCCAGCGCTTGCAGTGGGGTACTCAGGGCATTGTGCGATCGGAGCCGCCGACCGACCCGGGGCATGATGAATTCACGAGACGCTGCACGAAAACGATCGCTCGATCCGCCACAC
>DATAJH010000017.1:0-3172 GCA_036262215.1 Steroidobacteraceae bacterium | reverse complement strand
TAACTGAGCGCGACACCCTCGCGGCGTGGATCGGCGCCACCTTCGTAGCTGCCGTCGGCATGCGCCAGCACACCCTGCAGGCCCGACTCTTCATATTGGCCCGGCTGCGGATTCAGGCCGCGCTGATTCATTCCGACCAGCAGTTCGGGCGCGAATTTTGCGGTCTCGGCCGTGAAGCTCGCGCCGTGCGCGACCAGATTGGGCAGGCTGATCGCCGCCTGCATCGTCATATGCCAGTCGAGCGTGGCGAGCAGCGTTTTAAGCACGTAGGCGATGATCGCAGGTCCGCCGGCGGAACCGGTGGCGGCGAGGAAATGGCCGTCGCGATCGAACACGATGGTGGGCGCCATGGCCGAGCGCGGTCGCTTGCCGGGCGCGACCGCATTGGCCGCCGGGCGCCCATCGGGCTCCTGCGGCGAGAAACTGAAGTCGGTCAGCTGATTGTTGAGAAAGAAACCATCGACCATGCGGCCGGAGCCGAAGAGGCTCTCGACCGTCGTGGTCATCGACAGCACGTTACCGTCCTCGTCGACGATCACCAGGTGCGAGGTGCCGGCGGGTTCGGCCGTGTGATCCAGGCCGTAGCGCTTGGCGCCCGGCGGCAGGCCGGGCTGCGGCGGCGGATCGGCAATTCGTTGGCCGATCAGCGCCGATCGCCCCTGCAGGTAGCCGGGGTCGAGCAGCCCGGTCAGCGGCACGTCGACAAACGCGGGATCAGCCACATAACGATCGCGGTCGGCGTACATCAGCCGCTCGGCTGCGCCCAGTTCTACCCAGGCGATTGCATCGTCGGGTCCGCGCGCGCCGATGTCGGTGTGCGCCAGCATCAGCAGAGCCTGCAGCACACCGACGCCGCCGGACGGCGGCGGTGGCGTGCAGACGCGATACTGCTGCCAGTCGCGGCACAGTGCCGGGGATTCGATCGGACGGTAGTGCGCGAAATCGGCCAGCGACAGCGTACCGGGCAAGTCCCCCTGATGTACCCGCTCGGCGATGTCCTGTGCCAGCCGGCCACGATACAGCGCGCCTGGGCCCTGATCGGCCAGCAGTCGCAGCGTCGCGGCATAGGCCGGGTTCACCAGCACATCGCCGCTCTGGTAGCGCGATCCATCGCGCTTGCTGAAGTAACGCACCACATCGGGCGCGGCGTTCTCTGGCGCATGGCTGGCGATCATGCCTGCCAGGCGCGGGCTGACGATGAAGCCGTCAGTGGCCAGGTGCTCGGCGTCGCCGAACAACTTGCGCCAGGCGAGCTTGCCATGCTCATGCTGCAATAAGCCCAGCGCCGCAATCGCGCCCGGCACACCGGTCGAGCGGCCGCTGAGTACCGCGGTCGCAAATGGCAGCGGCCGGCCATCGGCGCCCAGAAACATATCCGCGCTGGCGCCGGCCGGCGCGGTCTCGCGACCGTCATACGCCAGCACCGTTTTTTTGCGGGCATCGTAGTAGGTGATGAACGCGCCGCCGGCGAGGCTGGAGCTCTGCGGCTCCACCAGGCCGAGCACGGCCTGCATCGCGACCGCGGCGTCCGCGGCCGAACCGCCGGCCTGCAGCACCCGCATGCCGGCCTGGGTCGCCAGCGGATTCGCGGCCACGACGATGGCATGGCGCGCCACTGGCGCGGCCACGCTGGCTGCGGCCGGCGGGGCAGTGCGGCAGGCGTGCACCGCCATCAGCAGCGCCAGCGCTGCCGTCGCGGCGGACAGGGCGCGGACGGATCTGATCATGGCGGCAGCGTCAGTGAGGGGGAAAAATCATAACACCGTCGGCGGCCATGGCGTCGTAAACTGCCTCGTCATGCGCTGTATCGTTGCTGCAACGCTGACCGGCACCTGGGCACCGGTGGCGGCGGATATTTCCGGCCGGCCGCTGGTGGTGGCGCAGCTGCGCGTGGCGCAGCTGATCATCGAGCGCGACAGCTACCAGATCGTCGATCGCAGCTCAGCCGTGGTGGACAGCGGCGCGCTGCTGCTGGATGAGGCCGCCGTGCCGTGCGCGATCGATATCGTCGGCAGTTACGGTCCGCATGCCGGCAAGCGCATGCGCGCGATCATCGAGCTCGACGGCGACCGGCTGCGCATCTGCTACGACCTGGAGTGCGACCAGCGGCCCGCGAGCACGCGGCCGCAGCTCGATCAGCTGCTGCTGTCGATCACTTACGTGCGCGCCGGCGGCGGGGCGGCGTAGTCGTCTTCTTCTTCCTGGCAGCTTTCTTCGGCGCGGGCTGCAGCGCGATGCGTGGCGGGCGCCCGCCGTGCGGCAGCAGCTTGCGGCGTGCCAGATCGCACGCTCGCCACAGGTACCAGGCCGCCAGGCTGCGATGAGGTTTCCAGCGCTCGCCGAATTGCGCCAGCGCGCGCGCGCGCGGCATGCCGCGCAGACGATACGCGAGGCGAAAGCCGTTGCGCACGCCGAAGTCGTCGACCGGCAACACGTCGGGCCGCTGCAGCTGGAACATCAGCATCATCTCCACGGTCCAGCGGCCGATGCCGCGCACCTCGGTCAGGCGCTGGATGATGTCCTCATCTGGAAGGGTCTGGAGTTGCGAGCGCGCCGGCACCACGCCGCTGAGGGTCTTGGCGGCCAGGTCCTTCAGTGCCGCGATCTTGGCGTAGGAAAATCCAGTGGCGCGCAGGCGGGCGTCCTCGGCGTGGAGCACCTGCTGCGGCGAAGGAAAGCCGTTCTTGCCGCAGGCGTCGATGAAGCGCGCCAGAATGCGCTCGGCGGCCACGCCGTGCAGCTGCTGATGGGCGATGGCGCGCACCAGTGTTTCGAACGGCGGATGATCGGGCATCGGTTCCGGCCGGTAACGGCCGGCGGCCGCAATCAGGCCGGCCATGACCGGATCGCGCCTCAAGGCTCGATAGGCGGCGCGCGTCGTGCTGCTATTCATCGCTGACAGCCTGGACAGTAATAGGTGGATCGCTGACCCTGTTTTATGCGACGTATGACGGTCCCGCAGACCCGGCAGCGCCGCCCGGCGCGTTCATAGACATACAGGCGCTGGCGAAAATACCCGGGGTTGCCGTCGGTGCCGACGTAATCGCGCAGCGTGGTGCCGCCGGCGCGAATGGCCGCGTTCAGCGCCGCGCGCACCGAGCGCACCAGGCGCGCGCAATCGGCACGCGTCAGGCGCCGCGCCGCGCGCCGCGGGCTCACGCGGGCGCGAAAC
>DATAJH010000016.1:0-9533 GCA_036262215.1 Steroidobacteraceae bacterium | reverse complement strand
GATGTAGCGCGCGACGGTCTCATCCTGATCGGAGGACAGGTGATGCAGATAGCGTGGCGTCATTTTGCAGGCGGCTGCGATCCTGGTCGGCGTCAGATCGGGATCGTGCAGATGCGCTTCGATGTAGTTGATGATCCGGATGCGATGTGCGCTTGCCAGCGAGGAACGGCTCGACTGCGAGCGCGGCAGGTCGGCGTACGCAGCGCCGAGCAGATCCAGGATCGCCACCGTAAGTCGTGCCGCAACCGTCTCATCGAGCTGTTCGCGGCACTCGATCCAGTAGTGGCGCAGGAAGCGTGAGAACAGCGCGCGCACGCCGATCGAGGCTTCCATCGGAATGGCGACCAGACATTCCGGACATGCGATCTGGCGGCGCAGCTGCGCTTCCGGAATGCCCAGCACCAGCATGCGGTTGGCGCCCGGGAACACGATGTCGTAGTGGCGGGTGCTGTCGCACAGGGTGAAATCCCCGGAGTTCAGGTAGGCCTCGCGGCCGTCCTGGCGGCTGATGCTCTTGCCCTCCATCTGCAGGTGCAGGAAGAACAGCGGGCTGCGGGTACGGGCCACGTGCGCGCGCGAATGCCGCACCAGTTGCGCCTCGGAGTAGACCTCGGCCAGCGTCAGCTCGCCGATCGAGGTGCGTGCGATTGAACCGTTGAAGGTGCGGATGTCAACCGGATCGGACACTAACGGCGAGAAGGTCTCGGAGGCCTGATCATTCCAGCACGCCAGTTTGCGGCGCAGATCAAGCCCGGCCGTAGAGAACGACACAATCGCTGCCATGTTGGACCCCCTATAGCTCTATATATGACATCAGCCATCAACGACATCAGTCATCTCGTTTTAAGATACTTATACGGTACGATCCGCAGCCGAACTAATATTTTGCGCTTATGGGACATATTTGTCAGGCTGAGCCCTGGGCCCGGGGGACTCGTTTTTACAGTAAAGTCAATCACCTGGGCAGCCAGCGGCGCTTGCCTGCGGGCGCAGGATGCCAGTGCCCACGGTTCATTTTTATATCCCTGTACGTCGAGTTATGGGTAGCGCTGATCGGCAACATCGCTGCAGCCAATCTGTGCGGCAACGCAGCAGCATCCTGGGTCCATTGAACGCATGAGCTTGCCGACCGGGACAGTGCCATCGATGAATCACGATCCACGCCAGACGCTTGCCGCAAGCCCGATGACGCGGGCGCAGATGCGGGTGATCGCGATCACCGTCGGCCTGTGCGCGCTCGATGGTTTCGATGTGCTTGCCATCAGCTTTGCGTCCCCCGGGATCTCGCACGAATGGCGCATCAACCGCGCGGCGCTCGGTGTGGTGCTGTCGATGGAATTGCTGGGTATGGGGATCGGCTCGATTGTGCTCGGCGGGGTCGCCGATCGGTTCGGGCGGCGCTACACCGTGCTCGGCTGTCTGCTGGTGATGACTCTCGGCATGGTGATGGCGACTACCGCCCACGGCGTCGTTGACTTGTCGGTGTGGCGGGTAGTCACCGGCCTTGGGATCGGAGGCATGCTGGCGTCGCTCAATGCGATCGCTTCCGAATTCGCCAATCTACGGCGGCGCGACCTGTGCGTATCGCTTATGGCGATCGGCTACCCGCTCGGGGCGATCGTCGGCGGCTCGATCGCCGCCGTGCTGCTGAGCCGCAGTGAATGGCGCACGGTGTTCGAATTCGGCGCCGTGGTGTCGGGAATATTCGTCCCGGTCGTTATCTGGTGGGTCCCGGAATCGGTGGTGTGGCTTTGCCAGCGCCAACCAGCGCGCGCGCTCGAGCGGGTGAATCACAGCCTTGTGCGTCTGGGCCGCCCGCCGGTGCAGACGCTGCCGCCGCCGCCGCCGCGCTCGCCGCGTCTGGCGCGCGCCGGTATTTTCCGGCCCGAGCTGATCGTGACCACAGTGCTGGTCACGCTGGCCTACTCGCTGCATGTGACGACCTTCTATTTCATTCTGAAGTGGATTCCGAAGATAGTCGTGGATATGGGCTTCACGGCGTCGACGGCGGCGGGGGTGCTGGTGTGGGCTAACGTCGGCGGCGCCAGTGGCGGGGCGGTGCTCGGGCTGCTGACCCGCCGCGTCAGCCTGAAGGCACTGACGATCACCTGGCTGCTGGCCTCAACCGCGATGGTAGCCGTGTTCGGTCACACCCAGGCCAATCTGTGGCAGCTGTCGCTGATCTGCGCGCTGGCCGGCTTCTGCACCAATGGCGGCATCGTCGGGCTGTACGCGATACTGGCGCGTGCCTATCCGACCGATGCGCGGGCTGCCGGGACCGGTTTCGCGATCGGCATTGGACGCAGCGGCGCGGTGCTGGCACCGATCACCGCCGGCTACCTGTTCCAGGCCGACTGGGGACTGCAGGCGGTGGCCCTGACGATGGGGGTCGGCTCGCTGCTGGCAGCCGCGGCAGTGGCCATGCTGCGCGTCCAGCCCTCGCAAGTGGCGGCGCTCGAGTGATCGTTACGCTCGAGGTGAGCGGCGGGCTCGCGATCATCAGCGTCAACAACCCGCCGGTCAACACCATCAACGCCGCCACCCGGCGCGAGCTGTCGCAGGCGCTGGCGGACATCGGCTCCCGGTCCGACATCCGCGCAGTGGCGCTGCTGTGCGAGGGCAGCACATTCTTTTCGGGTGCCGACATCGGCGAATTCGCAGGTCCGCCGAGAGAGGAGGAGTACCGCGAGCTGTTCGGCGGGTTGGAAGCGTTGCCGGTGCCTGTGGTGGCAGGCATGCACGGCACGGTACTGGGCGGAGGCCTTGAGATAGCACTCGCCTGTCACTATCGGGTCGCCGTCGCCGGGACCCGCTTTGGCCTGCCCGAGGTCACACTCGGCATCATCCCGGGTGCCGGCGGCACCCAGCGCATGCCGCGGCTCATCGGTGTTGAGAATGCGCTCGAGCTCATCCTCGGCGCGCGGCCGGTGGACGTGGCGCGGGCGCGTGAGCTCGGCTTCCTCGATGCGGTGATCGACGCGCCGGTGCGCGCCGGCACCATCGCCTTTACCGAATCGCTGCTGCAGCACGGGCGCGGACCGCGACGCACGTCGGAGCTGAAAGTCGACCCGGCGAGCGCTACGCCGGCGATCCGCGAGCGCCTGACGGCACAGGCGCGCAGCCAATACCCCAACCGCACGGCGGCGCTGACCGCGATCGAAGCGGTGTTCGCTGCTGCGCGCCTGCCGTTCGCACAGGGGCTGGCGCTCGAGAGCGAGCTGGTCAATCGCGCCAAGGCCACGGTGGAGTCCAGGGCACTGGTGCATGTGTTCTTCGCGGAACGCGAAACACGCAAGGTGCCCGGACTATCGCCCGACGTGCGCGCGCGGCCGATGGCCCGCGCCGCGGTGGTCGGGGCCGGCACGATGGGGGCCGGGATCGCCATCTGTTTCGCCAACGCCGGGCTGCCGGTGATGCTGCTCGACGCCAGTCGCGAGGCGCTGGATCGCGGCCTGGCGTCGATCGCAGACAGCTATCAGTCAATGGTCAGTCGCGGCCGGATCACGCCCGCCGACCAGCAGCAGCGCTTATCTCTGATCCAGGGCGTACTCGACTATGCGCGCCTGGCCGATGCCGATGTCATCATCGAAGCGGTGTTCGAAGACCTCGATCTCAAACGCAGGGTGTTCGCGGCGCTCGATCAGGTGGCGAAGCCCGGCGCTTTGCTGGCCACCAATACTTCGACGCTCGATATTGCGGCGATCGCCGCGGCGACCGGCCGCCCGCAGGACGTGATCGGCCTGCATTTCTTTTCACCCGCCAATGTCATGCCGCTGCTGGAGGTAGTGCGAACCGGCGAGAGTTCGCCGGAGACGATCCGCAGCGCGCTGGATCTGGCGCGGCCACTGAAGAAGACCCCGGTGCTGGCGCGCGTCTGCTACGGATTCATCGGCAATCGAATGATGGAAGGCTACGCGCGCGAGGCCGAGCGCATGGTGCTCGAAGGGGCCAGCCCGCGCCGGGTGGACGCTGCGCTGGAAGACTGGGGCATGTCGATGGGCATCCTGGCGGTGTTCGATATGGCCGGCATCGATGTGAGCGTCAACGTGCACCGGGCGCACGCCGAGCGCTACCCGCCGGACCCGAGCTACTATCAGGCCGATTTCTCCCTGCACGCGGCCGGCCGTTTGGGACAGAAGAGCGGCCAGGGCTATTACCGCTACCTGCCCGGGGATCGCACCCGGCACGACGACCCGCAGGCAATCGCCATCCTCAGCGCCAGCGCAGAGCGGCTCGGCGTCGTGCAACGCGCGCACCACGACCAGGAAATCCTCGAGCGTTGCCTGCTGCCGATGATCAACGAGGGCATACGGGTGCTCGAGGAGGGTGTCGCCCTGCGAGCCAGCGACGTGGACGTGGTCTGGACCTCCGGCTACGGCTTTCCGCGCTACCGTGGCGGCCCGATGTTCTACGCCGACACCATCGGGCTCAGGAGCGTCTACGACGGCATCCTCAAATACCGTGAGCTGTTCGGCCCGATGCACTGGCAGCCGGCCGCACTGCTCGAGCGCCTGGTGCGCGAGCGGCGTACGCTCGCCGACTGGGACCGGACTAGGGACTGACGGGCAGGAGCGCGAGTCATGGATCTGCAACAGCTGGTCGCGATCGACGTTCACACGCATGCCGAGGTGTCTTGCCGGCAGCCGGTCGATGAGGTCTGGAAGCAGTACGAGGACGCGGCCTCGAAGTATTTCAAGGCCGGCAAGCGGCCGACCATTCCCGAGACCATCGCCTACTACCGCGAGCGCAGGATCGGGCTGGTGATGTTCACCGTGGATACGGAGTGCGAGATGGGAGTGCCCCGGATCGCAAACGAAGAGGTCAGCGACGCCGCGCGCGACAACGCCGATATCATGGTCGCGTTTGCCAGTATCGATCCGCACAAGGGCAAGCTCGGCGTGCGCGAGGCGCGCCGTCTGATCCGCGACCACGGCGTCAAAGGCTTCAAGTTCCACCCCACGACCCAGGGGTTCTTTCCAAACGACCGGCTTGCCTACCCGCTGTACGAGGTGATTGCGCAGCACAAACTGCCGGCCATCTTTCACAGCGGCCACTCCGGCATCGGTACCGGCATGCCGGGCGGCGGTGGCCTGCGGCTCAAGTATTCCAATCCGATTCACCTGGACGACGTGGCGGCCGATTTTCCCGACATGACCATCATCATCGCCCACCCGTCGTGGCCGTGGCAGGACGAAGCGCTGTCGGTGTGCCTGCACAAGCCGAACGTCTACATAGACCTGTCAGGCTGGTCGCCGAAGTACTTTCCGCCGCAACTGGTGCAGTACGCCAACGGACAGCTCAAGCACAAGATGCTGTTCGGCTCCGACTTCCCGCTGATCACGCCCGACCGGTGGATCAAGGATTTCAAGGAGGCCGCGTTCAAGCCCGAAGTGCACCAGCTGATCCTGAAGGACAATGCGATCGTCGCGCTCGGCCTGGGTTGATCGCGCTTTAGCCCGCTTCCAGCTGCTCGGTGTCGATCTCGGTCTGGGTGGCCGCGCTGTAGCGCGCGCCGCTGACGGTGGCGCTGTTGATCAGCGCTTCCAGTCGTGCCAGCAGATCGTCATCCAGGCGTACGAACTGGGCACCGAGGTTCTGTTCCAGATGGCCGGTTGAGGTGGTGCCCGGAATGGGGACCACGTGTGGCGCCTTGTGCAGCAGCCAGGCCAGCGCCAGCTGCGCCGGGGTGCAGCCGGCTTCGCTCGCAAGGGCGCGGTAGGGGATCAGCAGGCGCGCGTTGGCGGCGAAGTGCGGTTCGGTGAACCGCGGCATGTCGCGCCTGATGTCCTTCGGCTGCAGCGCGGCCGGATCGGACAGCTCACCGCTGAGAAAGCCGCGCGCCAGCGGCGAGAAGGCGACCAACGCCGCGCCCAGCCGCCGGCACTCCTCGAGCACGGCGATTTCCGGGTTTCGCGTCCACAGCGAGTACTCACTCTGGACCGCGGCAATCGGGTGGATGGCATGCGCGCGGCGCAGGGTCGCGGCCGAGACCTCGCACAGGCCGATAGCGCGGATATGACCTGCGGCGACCAGTTCGGCCAGCGCGCCGACGCTGTCTTCGATCGGAACGCGCCGGTCCAAGCGATGCAGGTAATACAGGTCGATGACCTCCGTGCCCAGGCGCGCCAGCGATTCAAGGCAGGTGCGTCGCAGCGTTTCCGGCCGTCCGTCGATGACCCGCCGGCCGCCGACGCCGGTCATGCCGCATTTGCTTGCCAGTTGGATATGCCGGCGATACGGCGCCAGTGTGGCGCCGAGCAGCGTCTCGTTGCTGCCGAAGCCGTACAGAGCGGCGGTGTCGAAATGAGTGACGCCGAATTCGATCGCACGGCGCAGCAGCTGCGCCGCCTGCGGCGCTGCGGGCGGCGTGCCGTAGGCGTGGCTCAGGCTCATGCAGCCGAGCCCCAGCTGGCCCACCGGCAGCCCGGCGATTACTCGGGCGCGCAGCGCCTGCACGCTAGCCTAGCCACCGGGCGCACGTCCGCCGTTCAGCATCATCTTGGCATACTGCTCCTGGCTCATGCCGGTCATCAGTGCGGCCGCGTACTGAAAGCTCTTGCCGTCGGTCGCGAAGATCTTGGCGAGGAAGTAGATGTTGCCCCCCAGAGCGATCATGGCGTTGTAGTCGCGGGCCATCACGGCCGCCTTCTGCTGCTCGCTCATCGGCCACTCGTCGAGGTAAGCGCGCTGGTTGGATTTGAAGCGCTCCCGATTCGCCGATTTCATCAGCGACATGCAGAACATATTGAGGTGATAGCCGATGCGTGCCTGGTCGGCATCGAATACGGTGGTGCCCGGGATATCCTTATACGGTTTGTCGAGCGACACCGCCGGTCTCCTACAGCGTCCAGTAAAGGCGCATCGGATTGTCGACCAGGAGCTTGCGCTGCAGCTCCGCGGTCGGCGCGATTCGCGGGATGAAGTCCACCAGTTTGCCATCGTCGGGCATGTGCGACTTGAGGTTCGGGTGCGGCCAATCGGTGCCCCAGAGCACCCGATCCGGAAAGCTCTCCACCACGCGACGCGAAAACGGTACCACGTCATCGTAGTCCGGCGGCCCGGACCTGGATAGCCGCTCGGTGCCGCTGACCTTGGACCAGATCCGCGGGTGCTCACGCATCAGGCGCAGGAACAGTGCGAACTCCGGCCCGTCGACCGGTTGGCCCACATCCGGGCGCCCCATGTGATCGACCACAACCGTGGTCGGCAGCGAGGTGATGAAGTCGTACAGCTCAGGCAGCTCGGCGGCTTCGAAGTAGATCACGATGTGCCAGCCGAGCAGGGCGATTCGCGTCGCGAGCGCCGTGAGCGTCTCGCGCGGGACCGAATCGGCGAGCCGCTTGACGAAATTGAAGCGTAGGCCGCGAACGCCTGCGGCGTGCAGCACCCGGAACTCGGCCTCGCCGACTCCGGCGCGCACCGTTGCCACGCCGCGGGCCCGGCCGTGCGAGCGCTCCAGGGCGTCGACCAGGGCGCGGTTGTCGGCGCCGTGGCAGGTGGCCTGGACGATGACGTTGCGCTCGAAGCCAAGAAAGTCACGCAGTTCGAACAATTTTGCCGCCGGCGCGTCGCACGGGGTGTATTTGCGCTCCGGTGCGTACGGAAACAGGTCGCCCGGTCCGAACACATGGCAGTGAGCGTCGACGGCGCCGGGCGGCGGCCGGAACGAGGGCCTGGATGGATTGGGGTGATAGACCAGCCAATCCTTGTCCATCTGAAACGTGCTCACCGCTTCTAAGGACCCCGGCGCACATCGCGCTCGGCGCTATCGAGCCCGCCGCGCAGCACGTAGGCATCGAAGCCGCGCTCCACCAGGATGTATGCAGCGGCGGAGCTGCGCCGGCCGGTGTCGCAGTACACGATATATTTGGTGGTGCGATCCAGGGTCGACACCTTCAGGCGGATGAAATACAGCGGGATGTTGAGCGAGCCCTCGATCGCGAGGTTCTGGTGCTCGGAGGGCAGGCGCACGTCGAGCCAGCGTCCGCCCTGCAGGATCATCGCCTTCGCCTCGGCATACGATACCCACTTGACCAGCGGCTCGTTCATCAGGTCGCGGAAGTCCTGCTTGTTGAGCCGCATCAGCACGCCATCGGTGATCATGCTCACGGTGGCATTGCGCTTGGCCTCGGAAATCAGCGCTTCCTCGCCGAAGGTGTCGCCGATGCCCAGCTCGGCCAGCTTCAGGCCGCCGCGATTCATCGGCGTCTCGCGCGTTACCAGGCATTTGCCGCTCACGATGGCGTAGAAAAAATCCCCTTCGGCACCCTGTTGAATCACGGTTTCGCCGGCGCGGCAGTTGACGCGCTGCATGCGCATGAAAATCGCCTGGATGTTGGCCGGCGGGATGCGGTGAAATGCCTGGGTCTGCAGCAGCGTGGTCATCCAGTCGTCGCCGCCGCTGCCGGCGAACTGGGCCTGCAGCTCGGCCACCTCATAGGTGCCGGTCTGATCCCAGGTAATCATCATGTCGAGCAGCTCGCTATCGACCGTGAGGCACTCGATCGGATCCACGGCGCGGGCGCTGACCTTGCGCGGTAGCGCCGGGGCGATCGGGTTGCGCGCCTCGGGGCTGCCGGCGCGCATCATCGCCACGGTGCTGGTGCCCTCGCGCAGCTCGATCAGGCCCGACAACAGCCAGTAGGTGCGCCGGTCCTTATCGCCTTCCTTGAACAGCACGCGGTTCGCCGGAACCTGTGTGATCGACACTTTGCGCGCCAGGGCGACCAGGTTTTCTTTCTTCATGCCTTCGAATGGCGAGAATTTTCGGAGCAACGCCACATCGACAGCCCGTTCTTCGCTCATGAGCGCGAGGCCTCAATTCCTCTCGTCGGTAGTTCACACCCTCTCGGTGCGATCGATGGTAGCACAGCCCTTTCCCGCCGCGGTCAGGCCGTGTCACGCAGCGCGCCCCAGCCGGCATCGGGGCGAAAGCGTGCGCCGTAGCGCCCGGCGAGGCCCGTAAGTCGCGCCACGCACGCATCGATTCCGCGGGCGCGGGCGTAGGCGAGCGGGCCGCCGCGAAAGGGCGCGAAACCGGTGCCGAAGATCACTCCGGCATCGATCAGATCCGCATCCTCGACGATGGCTTCACGCAGGCAGGCGACGCACTCATTGACCAGCGCCAGGATCAGCCGGTCGGCAAGATCCTCGGGCACGCTGGCGCGCTGCGGCGGCCGCACGATCTTGCCGTCGCGCCACGGATAGAAGCCCTGTCCGCTCTTGCGGCCGAGTTGCCTCTGCTGCACCAGCTGGCGCACCCGCTCCATGTAGGCCGGCGGTTGCTTGCGCAGCTCGCGTGTGACGATCTCCCCGACGTGCAGCAGCACGTCCAGCCCCACCACGTCCGACAGCTCGATCGGACCCATGGGCATGCCAAACTCGACCGCGGCGCGGTCGATGGCATTGAAGGCGATGCCGTCCCCGGCGGCATGCAGCGCTTCGAACAGGTAGGGGAATAGCACGCGATTGACCAGAAATCCGAGGCTGCTGCGGCACGGGAGCGGCAGCTCGTCGAGGCGCCGGGTCAAGAC
>DATAJH010000015.1:0-10826 GCA_036262215.1 Steroidobacteraceae bacterium | reverse complement strand
ATCAGATTTCGATCCTGGAAGGCGGTCGGATCGTGCAGACCGGCAGCGCGCAGGATATCGTGCAACACCCGGCCGACGATTACGTGGCCGAGTTCGTGCGCCATGTCAGCTCGCACACGGTGCTCAAGGGCAGCAGCGTCGTGCCGCCCTAGACACATCGGCCGCCGCCGGCCAGGCGCCTGGCCCATCGCCGCGCTGTCGCATTTATTCAACCCGGTCGGCGTTCGTATGCTCGTGCCGGCTGACCGGCGAACGGCATCATGCCGCTGCCCGCCCCGCCGCAGCGCTGCACCGCTGCAGGAAAGAGGATGCAACGCTTTTCCGCCCTGTCACTCCTCAGCCATGCGCTCGGCGGCCACCGTGGCTGGACGCCGCAGTGGCGCCGCGCGGCACCGCAGCCGGCCTACGACGCGGTCATCGTCGGTGGTGGCGGACATGGCCTGGGCGCGGCCTATTACCTCGCGCGCGAACACCGGCTGGGCAAGGTCGCGGTGCTGGAGAAAGGCTGGATCGGCGGCGGCAACACCGGCCGCAACACCACCATCATCCGCTCCAACTACCTGTTCGATGAGAGCGCCGCACTCTACGATCATGCGCTGCAATTGTGGGAACAACTGTCGCAGACGCTCAACTACAACGTCATGTTCTCGCCGCGGGGCGTCATGATGCTGGCGCACAGCGTGCACGACGTGCAGGTGATCAAGCGCCACGTACATGCCAATCGCGCCAACGGTGTCGACAACCAGTGGCTGACGGCGCAGCAGGCCAAGGAATTCTGTCCGCCGCTGAACATAGGCGACATCCGTTACCCGGTGCTCGGTGCCGCATTGCAGCGTCGTGGCGGCACCGCCCGCCACGACGCGGTGGCCTGGGGTTATGCGCGCGCGGCCGATGCGCTGGGAGTCGACATCATCGAGAACTGCGAGGTCACCGGCATCCGGCGCGATGCGCAGGGCGCAGTGACAGCGGTTGAGACCACGCGCGGGCTGATCCGCACCCCCAAGATCGGCGTGTCTGCCGCCGGGCACACCAGCGTCATCATGAGCATGGCGGGCGTGCGGCTGCCGCTGGAGAGCTATCCACTGCAGGCGCTGGTGTCCGAACCGGTCAAGCCGGTGTTTCCCTGCGTCGTGATGTCGAACACGGTGCACGCCTACGTCAGCCAGTCCGACAAAGGCGAGCTGGTCATCGGTGCCGGCACCGACGCCTATACCTCGTACACGCAGCGCGGCGGACTGCATATCAGTGCCCACGCGCTCGAGGCGGTGTGCGAACTGTTTCCGATGTTTCGCCGGCTGCGCATGCTGCGCAACTGGGGCGGCATCGTCGACGTCACTCCGGACCGCTCACCGATCATCGCCAGGACGCCGGTGCCGGGCCTGTACGTCAACTGCGGCTGGGGCACCGGCGGTTTCAAGGCCACGCCGGGCGCCGCGCACCTGTTTGCCTGGACCATCGCCCGCGATGAGCCGCACCCGATCAATTCGCCGTTCACCATCGAGCGCTTTCGCGACGGCCATCTGATCGACGAAGCCGCCGCAGCCGCAGTGGCGCACTGAACAGCACCGATGCTACTGATCACCTGTCCCTACTGCGGTGCGCGCCCGGAGCTGGAGTTCACCCATGGCGGCCAGGCGCACCTGGCGCGCGCGCGCGATCCGGCGGCGGTGGGCGCGCAGGACTGGGCGGATTTTTTGTATATGCGCGACAACACTCGCGGCGTGCACGCCGAGCGCTGGCGGCACACGCACGGTTGCGGCCGCTTCTTCAACGCGCTGCGCGACACCACCAGCGATCACTTCATCGCCACCTACCGCGTCGGCGAGCCGCCGCCGGGGCAGCCGTGACGCAGGTGCTGCGCATCGCTGAAGGTGGCCGCATTGATCGCTCGCGCACGCTGCGTTTCAGCTTCGACGGCCGCAGCTATACCGGCCTTGCGGGAGATTCGCTGGCCTCGGCGCTGCTCGCCAACGGCGTGCATCTGCTGGGGCGCTCGTTCAAATACCATCGTCCGCGCGGCATTCTGGCGGCCGGCGCCGAAGAGCCGAGCGCACTGGTGAGCGTGCGCCGCGACGGCGCGCGCTACACGCCCAATCTTCGCGCCACCCAGGTCGAACTGTACGACGGGCTGGAAGCGCACAGCCAGAACCGCTGGCCGAGCCTTGCCTTCGATGTCGGTGCGGTCAGCGACCTGCTGTCGCCGCTGTTTCCGGCCGGTTTCTACTACAAGACCTTCATGTGGCCGCGCCGTGGCTGGAAGGCACTGTACGAGCCTTACATCCGCGCCGCCGCCGGTCTTGGCCGCGCGCCGACCCAGGCCGATCCGGATCGCTATGCCAATCGCTACGCGCATTGCGATGTACTGGTGGTTGGCGGCGGACCCGCCGGACTGGCCGCGGCCCTGGCCGCCGCCGACAGCGGTGCGCGCGTCATCCTGTGTGACGAGCAAGCGCAATTCGGCGGCTCGCTGCTCGCCGAACCGGCCGGCGAGCGCGGCGCGCTCATCCAGGGCGAGGCCGCCGATGCGTGGCTGGCGCGCAGCATCGGCTCGCTGCGCGCCAACGGGCGTGTGACGCTGTTGCCGCGCACCACCGCCTTTGGCTATTTCCCGCACAATCTGGTCGCTCTCAACCAGCGCCTGACAGATCACCTGGCGAACCCGGCAGCCGGCCAGACCCGCGAGCGCTGCTGGCAGGTGCGTGCCCAGCAGGTGGTGCTGGCCACCGGCGCCATCGAACGTCCACTGGTGTTCCCGGGCAACGATCGGCCGGGCATCATGTTGGCCGCGGCGGCGCGCAGCTTCCTCAATCATTACGGCGTCATTCCCGGTACGCGCGCGGTGGTGATTGCCGCCTGCGACGAGGCCTACCGGGCAGCGATCGATCTGCACCTGGCCGGCGTTGCCATCGCGATGATCGGCGACGTGCGGACTTGCGCCGACGGCGCCTGGCCCGAGGCGGCGCGCCGTGCCGGCCTGCCGATGCAGACGCAGACCACGGTGCAGGGCACCCGCGGGCGGCTGCGCATCAAGGCAGCGCAATTGGCGCGGCTGGACCCGCAGCGGCGACGGATCGGCAACATTCAGACCCACGCCTGTGACCTGTTGCTGATGTCGGGCGGATTCACGCCCAGCGTGCACCTGCATTCGCAGTCGCGCGGCAAGCTGGCCTGGGACGACCGGGTGCAGAGCTTCGTGCCGTCACAGGCCGCCGAACGCGTGCGTTCGGCCGGGTCATGCCGCGGAGTGTTTTCGCTGGTGGCAGCGATCGAGGACGGCACCGGCGCGGGTGGCTCGGCCGCACGCGACGCGGCGGCGCGCGTTACCGCTTTCCCAACCGCAGCACACGCCCCGATGCCAGCGACCGATGGCGCCATGGCGGGCTACGCCGGCGCCCTGCCCCAGCCGCAAGCCGCGCCCGGCGGCAAGGCGTTCGTCGACTGGCAGAATGACGTGACCACACGCGACCTGGCGCTGGCGCTGCAAGAGGGTTTCGTTGCCATCGAGCACATCAAACGCTACACCACCGCCGGCATGGCCACCGACCAGGGCAAGACCTCCAACCTCAACGCGCTCGGATTCGTCTCGCAGCGACTGGACAAGGCGATCGCTGAAGTCGGGCTCACCACTTTTCGCATGCCGTACACGCCGGTGACTTTCGGCAGCTTCGCCGGCTTTGCCCGCGGCGAGCTGTTCGACCCGGTGCGAACCACGCCGATTCACGAGTGGGCGCTGCGCCACGGCGCCGTATTCGAGGATGTCGGCCTGTGGAAGCGCGCGCGCCATTTTCCGATCGCCGGGGAAGACCTGCACGCGGCAGTGGCGCGCGAGTGCCGCGCGGTGCGCAGTGCTTGCGGCATTTTCGATGCCTCGACGCTCGGCAAGATCGAAGTGGTCGGCCGCGATGCCGTCACGTTCATGAACCGCATATACGCCAACGCCTGGAACAGCCTGGCGGTCGGGCGCTGCCGCTATGGCGTGCTGCTGCGCGAGGACGGATTCGTGCTCGACGATGGTGTGGTGGCGCGCACCGCCGAGGATCGCTTTCACGTCACCACCACCACCGGTGGCGCTCCCCGGGTGCTGGCAATGATGGAGGACTACCTGCAGACCGAATGGCCGGAGCTGCAGGTGTGGCTGACCTCGACCACCGAGCAGTGGGCGGTGATCGCCGTGCAGGGCCCGCACTCGCGCCGCGTGCTGCAGGCACTGGTGCCGGACATGGATCTGTCGGCGGCAGCGATGCCGCACATGAGCGTGGCGCACGGTGCCATCTGCGGCGTGCCGGCGCTGCTGTTTCGCGTCAGTTTTACCGGCGAGCTCGGCTTCGAGGTCAACGTGCCGGCGGACTACGCGCTCGCGGTGTGGGAGGCGATCTACCAGGCCGGCGCAGCGCACGGTATCAGCGCCTATGGCACCGAGGCCATGCACGTGCTGCGAGCCGAGAAAGGCTACATCATCGTGGGCCAGGAGACCGACGGCACCGCGACCGCGGATGACGTCGGGCTCGGCTGGGCGGTCAGCAAGCTCAAGCCGGATTTCGTCGGCAAGCGCTCGCTGGCGCGGCCGGCCATGAGCGCGCCCGATCGCAGGCAGCTGGTGGGCTTGTTGACCAGCGATCCGCAGCTGGTGCTCGAGGAAGGCACTCAGGTCATGCAGGCCGCCGGGCAGCGGCCGCCCGCGCGGCCGATCGGACATGTGACGTCGTCCTATCACAGCGCGGTGCTGCAGCGCTCGATCGCGCTGGCCATGGTGGCCGCAGGTCGATCGCGCATCGGCCAGACACTGTGCGTGGCCGGCGCCGACGGCGATGTACCGGTGCAGGTCACATCTCCGGTGTTCTACGATCCGGAAGGCAAACGCCTCGATGGCTGATATTCCCGCCACGCGCCGCCCGCCGGCTATCGCCGCAAGCCCGCTGCTGCGGCTACTGCCGCCGGCGGCACGTCACATCCTGCGCGGGGCGCCGACGATCATGGGCGCCGCGGGCGAGGCGCTGGGGTTATCGCTCTCGATGCCGGCCTGCCGAGCATCGCTCGGCGGCGTTCGCTCGGCGCTCTGGCTCGGACCCGACGAGCGTCTGCTGCTCGGCGAGGCATCCTCGGCGGCCGAAACCGCGAGCCGGCTCGGCCAGGTGCTGCAGCAGCAGCCACATTCGCTGGTCGACGTCAGCCACCGCCAGGTGGCGTTCGCCATCGCTGGTCCGCAGGCGGCCACCGTGCTTGCGGCCGGCTGTCCGCTGGACCTGGACCCGGGCGCATTTCCGCCCGGCATGTGCACGCGTACCGTGCTGGCCAAGGCTGAAATAGTGCTCTGGCGCCGCGACGATGACAGCTTCCATCTCGAAGTCTGGCGTTCGTTCGCGGCCTATGTGTCAGGCGTCATCGCGGCAGCGGCGCGCGAGCTGACAGAACCGGGCTGAGACGTGGCGTCCACCGGGCAAGCCACGTACGCTTAGCGCCATGGACGCCCCGTCGAGCACGCTACCCACGCACTTTGGCTTTCTGACCCTGCGCCAGTTCTCGATGATCGCGTTCACCAACGCCATCGAACCGCTGCGCATGGCAAATTATCTGGCAGAACAGAGCATCTATCGCTGGTCGGTGTATACCTTCGATGGCCAGCCGGTGCCCGCCAGCAATGGCCTGACGGTCGCGCAGACCGAGCGCATCGATGATGGTGCGTTGCCCGACATCCTGTTTGTGTGCGGCGGCGTCGACGTGCAGCACGTGGTGGATGATGCGCTGCTGCACGCGCTGCGTCGCCTGGCACGCAAGCGCATCGTGCTCGGAGCGCTGTGCACCGGGGCCTATGCCCTGGCCAGGGCCGGTCTGCTCGACGGTTACCGCTGCGCGATTCATTGGGAGAACCTCTCGGCGCTGCGCGAGACCTTTCCGCAGACCGTGTTCACGCCGGACTTGTTCGTGGTCGACCGCGACCGCTGCACCTGCACCGGCGGCATCGCGCCGCTCGACCTGATGCTGCATCTGATCACCCCGCGCATCGGCAAGACACTCGCGGCGGGCATCTCCGACCAGTTCATCCTCGAGCGGGTGCGCGACGCCGACGACCCGCAGCGTATTCCTCTGGCCAAGCGGCTTGGTGGATATCACAGGTCACTGACTCAGGCCGCGGCCCTGATGGAGGCCAACGTCGAGGAACCACTGTCGCTGGACGAACTGGCGCGCATGACGGAAGTGTCCCAGCGCCAGCTGCAGCGACTGTTCCGCCGCAGCCTGGGACTCACGCCGGCGCAGTACTACCTCAACCTGAGACTGCGCCGGGCGCGCGAACTGTTGCTGCAGACCGACCTGCCGATCATGAGCATCACGGTGGCCTGCGGTTTTCGCTCACCGGCCCACTTCAGCAAATCCTATCGCGCGGTATTCGGCCATTCACCCAGCCGTCAGCGGCGCGATCCTGCAGGCAGCGCGCAGCCTGGCGGCCGCGGCCCCGGCGCGCCAGCCGGCGCATCGGCCAAGCCCAAGCCCGGGCGCGCGCCACGGCCGGTGGCGCGCCATTAGCACCGATGGCGGCTCGCCGGTTACTGTCGGAAAAGCGCTGATTTTTGTCACTTGCAGCCAACTCGCCGCCGCAGCGCAAGACGACAATCGCCCACCGATCGGTAACAGCCGGCCCACGCGGGGGCACCGCGGCGCAACCCCGCCGTGCCAGCCATGCAGCATCCAGCGGGTCTCGAAAGGGTTTCGAGCCGGAGACACTTTATGAAGAGCCATGCGCGTGTGGTCGTGATAGGCGGTGGCGTCGTCGGCGTCAGCACCCTCTATCATCTGACCAAGAAAGGCTGGAAGGACGTGGTGCTTCTCGAGCGCTCGGAACTGACCGCCGGATCGACCTGGCATGCGGCCGGCCTGCTGCCGCTGTTCAACATGAGCTACACGGTCGGCCAGCTGCATAAGTACTCGGTTGACCTCTACAAGCGGCTGCCGGGCGAGACCGGCCAGGAAGTCGGCTTCCACGTGAACGGCAACCTGAGGCTGGCCACCTGCGCTGCGCGCATGGACGAGTACCAGAAGTACTGCGGCACTGCGAATACCATCGGTGTGCCCTTCCAGGTGATCGGTCCGCAGGAGGTCAAGGCGCTCTGGCCGCTGGTGAATCTCGGCGATGGCGTCGATACGCCGCGCATCATCGGCGCGCTCTACCATCCCGATGACGGCCATATCGCCCCGGCCGACCTGACCATGGCGCTGCGCAAGGGCGCGCGCAGCGGCGGAGCCGACATCCACGAAAACTGCGAGGTCACGGCCGCAGTGCGCACGCCTTCCGGGGAGTGGAAGCTCACCACCACCCAGGGTGAGATCAGCTGTGAGCACGTCGTGTGTGCGACCGGCAACTATGCGCGCCAGACCGGGCGCATGTTCGGCGTCAACGTGCCGGCCGTTCCGGTCGAGCACCAGTACATCGTCTACAGCCAGTCGCCCGAACTCAAGGCCTACCGCGAGGGCGGCGGCCGCGAGCTCGCGGTACTGCGCGAATCCGACCAGTCCTACTATCTGCGCGAGGAGCGCCTGGGGTGGATACTCGGACCCTACGAGGCCGGCGCACCGGCCCGGTTTGCCGACGGCGTACCCGAGTGGTTCGGCAAGACGCTGTTCGAGGGCGACCTCGACCGGCTGCTGCCGCACGTCGAAGCCGCGCAGCGCAGGGTACCGGTGCTCGAGCACTGCGGCATCAAGGACATCGTCAATGGCCCGATCTCCTACACACCGGACGGCAGCCCGCTGATCGGGCCGGCGGGCGGCGCGCGTAACCTGTGGCTCAACGAAGGCCACAGTTTCGGCATCACTGCGGCCGGCGGCGCGGGCTGGCAGCTCGCCGAATGGATCGTCGAGGGCGAGCCGGGCATCGACATGCTGCCGGTGGACCCGCGGCGCTACGGCAGCTACTGCACCAGGCGCTACGTGGTCACGAAGAATGAGGAAACCTACCGCAGCGTCTTTACGATCCACTTTCCCGACGAGGAGCGCCCCGACGCTCGTCCGAGCAAGACCAGCCCGGTGTACGACAAGATCGACCGCCTCGGCGCGGTATGGGGTCAGCGCTACGGCTGGGAACGCGCCAACTGGTTCGCTCCGGCCGGGGTCGAACGCCGCGACGCGTGGAGCTTCCGCCGCAGCAACTATTTCCAGCACGTTGGCAACGAATGCCGGCTGATGCGCGAGCGCGTCGGCGTCATCGATCTGACGCCCTTTACCAAGCACGAGGTCACCGGCGCCGGAGCAGAAAGCTGGCTCGACGGCCTGGTGGCCAACAAGGTGCCGGTCAAGCTGGGCCGTATCGCACTCAGCCACGCGCTCACCGAGCGCGGCGGCATCCGCTCCGAGTTCACCATCACCAAGGTCGGCGAGCAGCACTACTACGTCATCAGCGCCGGCGCCGCTGAGCGCTACGATTCGGACTACCTGCAGCGCATGCTGCCGCGCGACGGTTCGGTCAGGCTGCGCAACATCACCGGCAGCCGCGGCTGCTTCGTGATCGCCGGGCCGCGATCGCGCGAGCTGCTCGCGAAAATCGTCGACGTGCCGCTCGATAACGCAGCGTTCCCGTGGCTGAGCGGCCAGGTGATCGAGGCCGGCTACGCCAGCGACGTCTACGCGCTGCGCGTCAACTTCGTGGGCACGCTGGGCTGGGAGCTGCACTTCCCCATCGAGCACGCGCATCACCTGTTCGATGCCGTGTTCGCCGCGGGCCAGGAGTACGGCATCGGCATGGTCGGCATGCGGGCCATGGAGTCGCTGCGCATGGAAAAGTCCTACCGCATGTGGGGCAGCGACATGACCCGGGACTACACGCCGTTCGAGGCCGGCCTCGACCGCTTCGTGCGCATGAACAAGGGTGCCTTCATCGGCCGTGAAGCGCTCGAGCGGCAGCTCGCCGCCGGCGTTCCGCACCGCTTCGTGACCCTCGAGGCGCACGACGTCGGCGATGCCGATCCGCTCGGCAATGAGCCGATCTTTGCCGCCGACGGCAAGATCATCGGCCGCGCGACTTCCGGCTACTACGGCCACACACTCAAGAAGAGCCTCGCGATCGGCTACGTGCGACCGGAGTACGCGGCGGTCGGCACCGAACTGGAAATGGAGATCCTTGGCCTGCGCCGACGGGCGACCGTGCTCATCGAATCGCCGTTCGATCCGGACAACAAACAGCTGAAGGCCTGACTCTGCATCGGCATTTCGAAGAAGCCCGTTCCGTGACCGAGTCTGTGAACCTGCCCGCACTGATCGCCAGTCGCAGGCCCGGATACAGCCTGCCGGCGCCGTTCTACCTGAGCCCGGAGATCTACCAGCGCGATCTGAGCCTGATCTTCGGCCGCCACTGGATCTTTGTCGGCGTCGAACCGGAGATTCCCGAGGCCGGCGACCTGTTTACGGTCGACATCGGCAGCAACTCAATCATCATCGTGCGCGACGACGACCTGGCGGTGCGCGCGTTTCACAACGTGTGCCGCCATCGGGGCGCGCGGCTGCGTCCCGAGGGGCGCGGCATGGTCGCTAATCTGGTCTGCCCCTATCACCAGTGGACTTATAACCTGCGCGGCGAGCTGGTGCACAACCAGCACATGGGTGAGGACTTCGAGCGCTGCCGCTTCGGTCTGAAGCCGGTGCACATCCAGAGCCTGGCCGGTCTGCTGTTCATCTGCCTGGCGGAAACCCCGGCGCAGGGTTTTGACGACATGCGCGCCGCGATCGAGCACTACATCGCACCGCATAACATTGCCAACACCAAGGTCGCCTTCCAGAAGGACATCATCGAGCACGGCAATTGGAAGCTCACGATGGAGAACAACCGCGAGTGCTATCACTGCAGCGCGAATCATCCCGAGCTGACCGTTTCGCTGCTCGAGTACGGCTTCGGCTACCAGCCGTCGATGGAGAACGTGGAACAGGTCAGGGGCTTCGAGGATCTGCTCGCGCGCCAGCACCAGCGCTGGGAGTCCTGCGGCCTGCCATCGGTGGAAATCGATCGACTGGAACACGTCACCGGCTTTCGCACCGTACGCCTGCCGATGGTGCATGCCGGGGAATCGCAGACGCTGGACACCAAGGTGGCGTCGCGCAAGCCGCTGGCCGAATTCGGGCAGCTTAACCTGGGCGGCCTGTCGTTCTGGACCCAACCCAACTCCTGGCATCACTTCATGAGCGACCACATCGTCAGCTTCTCGGTGCTGCCGATCTCCCCGCACCAGGCGCTGCTGCGTACCCGATGGCTGGTGCACAAGGATGCCCAGGAAGGAGTGGACTACGACCTCAAGCGGCTGACGGAAGTCTGGGACGCGACCAACGATCAGGACAGCGCGCTGGTCGCCAATGCGCACCAGGGCATCGTCAGCAGCGCCTATGAACCCGGCCCATACTCTCCCTACACCGAGGGGCTGGTGGACAAGTTCTGCAACTGGTATCTGGATCGACTCGGCGCGGGACTCGAGCCGGCGCAGCGCTCGAGCCCGACGATTTCGGCGCCGGCCGCCAAGCCCGGCGGTAACGGCTCAGCCGCTAGGGCGGCGCCGGCGGCGCCCGCCGCCGGCGCCGATGCGCGCCTGTTCTGCGTCAGCTTCAACCAGTCCGGCCACTCGGTGCCGTGCCGCGCAGACCAGACCATCCTGACCGCCGCCGAAGCCGCCGGACTGCCGCTGCCGTTTTCATGCCGCGAGGGCCGTTGCGGCACCTGCCGCGCACGGCTGCTGTCAGGTGAGGTGGACATGAAACACGCCGGCGGCATCCGAGCGCGCCAGATCGACCAGGGCGACATCCTGGTGTGCTGCAGCCGCCCGCTGTCGGATCTGGTCATAGAAAAGTAGCCC
>DATAJH010000014.1:0-8758 GCA_036262215.1 Steroidobacteraceae bacterium | reverse complement strand
CCTCCAGGGTCAGACCAGGCAGCGGCAGCACCAGCAGCGCGGAGGCGCCCCCCGAGATAAGGCACAGCACCAGATCCTCTGGATCCAGATCCCGCACCATGCCCAGGATCCGCCCCGCTGCGGCAAGCCCGGCCGCGTCGGGCACCGGATGAGCCGCTTCGAGAATTTCGATGCGACGACAGGGCACGCCGTATCCGTAACGTGTGACTACCAGACCGGACAACTCACCGCGCCAATTGTCTTCCACCGCCCGCGCCATCGCCGCCGATGCCTTGCCGGCGCCGATCACCACCAGCCGGCCGCGCGGCGCATGTGGCAGATGCCGCGGCACGCACAGCGCCGGTTGCGCCGCCTCGATGGCAGCGTCGAACATGCGCCGTAACAGCGCGCGCGCCCCGGCCACGTCGGGTACGGTGATGGGCATCTATTGCCCGATCTCATGGTTCGCCAGCAGCTCGAGCACCCGCACCATGGCCGAATGGTCCCAGGCCTTGCCGCCGCGCGCGCCGCAGGCATTGAACAGCTCCTGAGCGATGGCAGTGCCGGGCAGAGCAACGCCGATCTGTCGCGCGGCAGCGAGCGCCAGATTCAGATCCTTCTGGTGCAATTCGATGCGGAACCCCGGCTCGAAATTGCGCTTGATCATCCGCTCGCCGTGCACTTCAAGAATGCGCGAGGACGCGAAGCCACCCATCAGTGCCTGACGCACCTTGCCCGGCTCGGCGCCCATTTTGGACGCGAACAACAGCGCTTCGCCCACCGCCTCGATCGTCAGCGCGACGATGATCTGGTTCGCGACCTTGCAGGTCTGACCATCGCCGTTGCCGCCCACCAGCGTGATGTTCTTGCCCATGAGTTCGAACAGCGGCTTGACCTTGCTGAAGGCGCTTTCAGAACCACCAACCATGATTGTCAGGCTCGCCGCCCGGGCGCCCAGCTCGCCGCCCGATACCGGCGCGTCGAGGTACTGACAGCCCAGCGCCTCGATCCTGGTTGCAAACTCCTTGGTCTCGAGCGGGGAAATGGAACTCATGTCGACTACTATTTTGCCGGGCGACAGTCCTTGCGCTACGCCGTCGGCGCCGAACAGGGCGGCCGCCACGTGCGGGGTGTCAGGAACCATGGTGATAATGATGTCCGCCAGCGCGGCGACCGCCTTGCCCGAATCGCACTGGGTCGCTCCCTGCGCTATCAGCGCTTGCGGGGCGGGTTTGTGGTCGTGAACAAACAGCTCATGGCCGGCGGCGCGCACATGCGCGGCCATCGGTCTACCCATGATGCCCAGACCGATGAAACCAACTTTGCTCATGCTCGTTCCAGCATCACAGGTAAGGCTTGATCCAGCCCAGGCCTTGCACGGTACTCTCGGCCGGTTTGTATTCGCAACCGATCCAGCCTGAATAACCCAGTCGGTCGATGAATCCGAACAGGAAAGGATAATTGATCTCACCGCTGCCCGGCTCGTGACGCCCGGGATTGTCCGCCAGCTGCAGATGGCGGATCCGATCCAGGTTGCGCTCGATGGTCGGCGCCAGATCGCCCTCCATGACCTGCATGTGATAGATGTCGTACTGCAGGTACAGATTGTCCGAGCCGACCGCATCGATGATCTCGAGTGCCTGCTGCGAGCGATTGAGGAAGAAGCCGGGAATGTCGCGCGTGTTGCACGCCTCGACCAGCAGTCGGATGCCGGCCGCCTTGAGCTGGGCGGCGGCAAAACGCAGATTGCCGATCAGCGTGTCGCGCACCCGCTCCGGATCGATGCCGTGCGGCGCGATACCGGCCAGGCAATTGAGCTGCGGGCAATGCAGGGCCTGCGCGTACTCGATCGCCTGACCCACACCGTCCTGAAATTCAGCGATGCGCTCGGGCAGGCAGGCGATGCCGCGCTCACCATTGGCCCAGTCGCCGGCCGGAAGATTGTGCAGCACCTGGGCAAGCCCGTTGGCCTGCAGGCGCTCGACCAGATCCTGCTTGCGATGCGCATAGGGGAACAGGTACTCAACCCCCTTGAAGCCGGCATCCCTGGCGGCCCGAAACCGATCCAGGAACTCGACTTCGTTGAACAGCATCGTCAGATTGGCGTTGAACTTCGGCACCGGCGCCTTCTACCCGAGCGCATTGGTCAGCGAGCCTATGCCCTCGATCGTCACCTCGACGCTCGAGCCGTCCTTGATCGAACCGACCCCGAGCGACGTGCCGCAGGCGATCACGTCGCCGGGTAACAGCGTCATATCGTGCGAAATCCGGCTGACCAGCTCCAACGGCAGGAAGATCATATCCGATAGCGGGTAATTCTGGCGCTCCACGCCATCGAGCCGGGTGATCACGCGCGTGAGCGCGCAGTCGAGCTCGGACGCAATCACCGGCCCGAGGCAGCCGAATGTGTCGTAGCCCTTGGAGCGGCACCATTGCGTGAAGTCCGGATTCTCAGCGAGCACCTCGGTGGCCGTAACATCGTCAACGCAGGTATATCCAAAAACGTAATCGCCGGCATCGCTGAGCGCAACATCCTTGCAATGCCGGCCGATCACGATGCCAAGCTCACCTTCGAAGGCGATCTTCCCCTGGTAGGCCCGCGGCCGTTTTATCGCCTCACCCGGACCGGCGAGCGAACTGGCCGGCTTGATCAGATACATCGGATGCGAGGGCGGCTGCTTGCCGAGCTTGGCGCCCAGGGCGTGAAAGTTGTTCCACAGCGCTATGATTTTTGACGGCGTGCACGGGCTGAGCAACGTGAACGCGCCATTGGCCACCCTGGCGCCGGTTGGCGTCGGGCGAACGAACATGTTGCCTTGATATTCCGTGATCCCGCCGGCGTCGAGCACACCGAAGCCGACAGCACCGTCCGCGGCCCGGAATCGCGCCCAGAGTGTCACCTCGTCAGGCCCCGGCACGTTCCGCGGCAAGCGTGCGTGCCAGCAGATCGGTAAGCGCGTAGACCGCGTCGATGTGGGGCGTCGCGGTGTGCGTAAGGCGGCCCAGCTCCACCACCGAACCCACCAGAGCCTCGAGCTCCGGCGGCCGCCCTGCCTCCACATCCTGCAGCATCGAGGTCTTGTGCTTACCGATCTTTTCCGCGCCGGCGATGCGCTTCTCCAGCGCTACCCGAAAGGTGATACCAAGTTTGCCGGCCACCTCCTGGGCCTCGGTCATCATCGCCGCGGCGAGCGCTCGCGTAGGCGGAAACTGGCAGATATCCACCAGCGTGGAACGCGTGAGCGCACTGATCGGATTGAACGTCAGGTTGCCCCAGACCTTGAGCCAGATCTCGGCGCGAATATCGTCCAGCACCGGCGCCTTGAATCCGGCGCGGGTGAAACATTCCGACACCCGTGTCACCCGGGGGCTGTGCGAGCCATCGAGGTCGCCCACCGGGAAGCGCTCGCCCTCGATGTGCTTGATGACCCCGGGGGCGATCAGCTCGGACGCCGGATAAACCACGCAGCCCACGACCCGCTCGGCAGGAATCTTCTGGCCGATCAGTCCGTTCGGATCCACGCTGCGCACGACGCTGCCGGCCAGTGCGCCGCCATGGCGATGGAAATACCAGTACGGAATGCCATTTTGCATGGTCACCACGACGGTATCGGGGCCGAACAGCTGCGGGACCTGGTTCGCCACCGCCTCGAGCTGGTTCGCTTTCACCGCCAGGATCACCAGGTCCTGCTGCCCGGCGGCGCCGTAGTCGTCGGTTGCCCTGACATTCGACGCCAGCTGTACGCTGCCGTCGTTCATCATCAGCTTTATGCCGTTGCTGCGAATCGCCTGCAGATTCGCGCCGCGCACCATGCAGGTGACGTCTTCCCCGCCCAGGGCGAGCCTCGCGCCGACATAGCCGCCGATCGCGCCCGCGCCAATAATCGCGATCTTCATTGTTCCCCCCTTCGGGCTGCGCCACCTGGTCTGGTCAACGCGCACAGCGCGCCGGTTCCTGCCGGTAGCGGGCCTAAGACCGATCGACCGCGAGGCTATGAAGTTGCCCGCTAGTCGAGAAAGTCGCAATAACGCCCGACGTGCGCCGCAAGATCGAGCGTGTGCTGCCGGGTCAGTTGCTCGGCCAGTTCGGTGTCTCGGCTCTCCAGCGCTTCGATGATCTTCAGATGATCGATGATCGAGCGCGCCGCGCGATTGTCCTGCGAGATCGTGGCCTTGCGGATGGCGCGCACGTGGATGAACAGGTTCTTGGTCGCCTCGGCAATGAGCCGTGAGCCGCCCAGGCGGATGATCAGCTGATGAAAGGCGATGTTCGCGTCCGAATACTCGCCGATATGCTCCGACGGCGGCGAATTCTCGAACTCGTCGAACAGATGGCGCAGCTTGCTGATCTCGGAATCGGGCGCATGCAGCGTGGCCAGACGCGCCGACATGCCTTCGAGCGCTGCCCACACCTGGATCATCTCGATAATTTCGCGCTTGGATTTCCGCACGATGAAGATTCCGCGGCGCGGAATCGTGCGAACGAAGCCTTCCTGTTCCAGGATCGATAGCGCTTCGCGCACCGGGGTGCGGCTCACGCCCAGCGCCTGCGTCAGCTGCCGTTCGTCGAGCCGCAGCGGCCGCCGCTCACTGTAGATGTCGGTCTCCGCGATCGCGTCCTTGAGCAGCGCATAGGCCTGATCGCGCAGGCTGACTGAATTCAGCGGCGCCAGCGCCAGCGGTCCGGCCATGCTGCGGATCTGCCTGACTGTGGCCACCGTGCTCATGGCAGCGCAACGTCAGCCAGCGCGAGTGGGTAGGTGCCCGTGCCCAGCAAAGGAAGCAGAGGAATTCGCCGCCCGCTCGCGGTCCCGGCCGGCGACTGCAGCTGGCAGGATCCCAGCCGTGCATAGCGACCGCCGTGCTCTGCGCGCGCAAGAATCGACAACGGAATGATGCAAATGACGCGCGCTACGAGCCCGCCAATGAGCACAGCCGTGACTGCGAATAGCAACGACAGCAAAAACACCAGCATCCTGAATACCTTAGTTATAACGTGAGGGATCCGCCGGAATTTATTATGCGTTGAATTCAGGTGTCAAGATATATCAGGCACCGCATATCAGCAGCGTTCTGCCCTGCCTGAGTCACGGCGGGCGGTGCGGTACGAGAGTTGACAAGTTGCAGATATATCACATATGGTCCGCAGCGACCAAAAATATGTGGGACTAAATTCACGCTTTTGGGGGGGTTCCGGCGATCGATTGGAGGACAGGTCCCACGGCACCGGTCCGTTCTCATGACGCTATGGCACCTACGATGAAGCCCTGCACATGGTTCTGTTGCCGATCACGGAAGTTCGCGCCGCCAGGCTGAAGGCCGCCGCGCCCCGGCCTCGATAAGGAGAAGCGTCAATGGCTGCCAATTCGAAATCAGCATCCGGTTCAGTTTTCGCCAATCCATGGATTCAGCTGGTACTCGGCGTCATCTGCATGGCGTCCGTGGCAAACCTGCAATACGGCTGGACACTGTTCGTCAACCCGATCGACGCCCAGTATCACTGGGGACGGGCCGCGATCCAGGTTGCCTTCACGATCTTCGTGCTGGTCGAAACCTGGCTGGTCCCCGTTGAAGGCTACCTGGTCGACCGTTTTGGCCCGCGGCCGGTAGTGATCGGCGGTGGCATCCTGGTGGGCCTCGCCTGGATGCTCAATTCCGTTGCGGATTCACTGTCGCTGCTGTACTTCGCGGCCGCGATCGGCGGCATCGGCACCGGTTCGGTGTATGGGACCTGCGTCGGCAATGCACTGAAGTGGTTCCCGGGCCGTCGCGGGCTGGCGGCGGGCATCACTGCTGCCGGTTTCGGCGCCGGCGCCGCGATAACCATCGTGCCGATCTCAAAAATGATCGCCGCCGACGGCTATCAGCACGCGTTCCTGTTCTTTGGGATCCTGCAGGGCCTGGTGGTATTTGTGATGGCCTGGGGACTGCTGGCCGCGCCGCCGGCGCTGGTCGCGGCTGCCCCGCGCCCCAATCAGGCCGCGCGCAGCTTCACACCGACCCAGGTGCTGCGCAAACCCGTGTTCTACGTCATGTACCTGATGTTCGTGCTGGTGGCATCCGGCGGGCTGATGATGGCGGCGTCGATAGCGCCGATCGCCAAGGATCTCAAGATCGAGAAAATTCCGGTGGCGCTGCTCGGCATGGCAATGCCGGCACTGACGTTCGCGATTTTCCTCAACCGGATATTCGACGGCGTCGGCCGGCCGTTCTTCGGCTGGGTGTCGGACCAGATCGGGCGCGAAAACACCATGGCGATCGCGTTCGTGATCGGCGCCGGGGCTCTGTTCACCCTAAGCCAGATCGGCAGCAATCCGGTGGTGTTCGTGCTGGTCACGGCACTGTACTTCGGCGTCTTCGGCGAGATCTACAGTCTGTTTCCCGCCACCCAGGGCGACACCTTCGGCGCCAAGTTTGCAGCCGCCAACGCCGGCATGCTCTACACCGCCAAGGGCATGGGCGCCCTGGTGGTCCCGTTTGCAGCCGCGCTCGCACTATCGGCGGGCTGGCATGTCGTGTTTACCATCGCGATGGGCTTCAACCTTGTCGCGGCGGCGCTCGGCCTGTTCGTTCTCAAACCGATGCGCGCCCGGCATTTCGCGGCCACGCGTGCAGAAGTCGCCAAGGCGGCGATCGCCGGCAGCGCTACACCAATGCAGCATGCGCCGGGCAGCTGATCATCTGGCTGATCGCCTGCCAGCTTTGCTGCGGCCTGTTAGCCGTGCGCCACGGACGGCGCTCAACTGTTCGCGCCGGGACACTCACCGACGCGTCGTTCCTTTGAACTGGTCGATGACCAGGGAGCAATCATGACACCCGCAAACTCTGCAGCCGCAACCGCGCCAGCGACCACCACCGCGGACAACACCTTGCAGCCCAAGAGCCGCGACGCCAGCGTGGTCTCGGGCGGACACCTGGTGGCAAAGGCGCTCAAGAACGAGGGCGTCGACACCATCTTCACCTTGTGCGGCGGCCACATCATCGACATCTACGACGGCTGTATCGATGAGGGCATCCGCATCATCGATGTGCGCCACGAGCAGGTCGCCGCGCATGCGGCCGATGGCTACGCCCGGCAGACCGGCAAGCTCGGCTGTGTGGTGACCACCGCCGGGCCCGGCTGCACCAATGCCATGACCGGGATCGCCACCGCATTTCGCTCCGAGAGTCCGGTGCTGCATATCGGCGGCCAGGGCGCTCTCACGCAGCACAAGATGGGCTCGCTGCAGGATCTGCCGCACGTCGAGCTGCTGCAGCCGATCACCAAGTTCGCCGCCTCGGTACCGAGCACCGAGCGCGTGGCCGACATGATCTCGATGGCGGCACGGGAAGCGTTCAACGGCGCCACCGGACCGGTATATCTTGAAATTCCGCGCGACGTGCTGGATCGCGAAGTGGAGCTGTCGAAGGCGGTCATCCCCAAGCCAGGGCATTACCGTGCCTCGACCAAGTCGATCGGTGATCCGCGCGACATCGAAAAGCTGGCCGACATCCTGGTGAACTCCGAGCGTCCGGCAATCCTCTACGGCCAGCAGGTGTGGTCGGCTCGCGGCCACGAGGAAGCGATCGCGCTGCTGCGCGGCCTGGACATTCCCGGCTACTTCAATGGCGGCAGCCGCGGATTGCTGCCGCCGGGCGATCCCCACCATTTCGATCGCACTCGCGGCAGCGCGTTCTCCGATGCCGACGTCATCGTCATCGTCGGCACGCCATTCGATTTCCGCATGGGCTACGGTCGGCGCATCAGCACCAAGCTCAAGCTGGTGCAGATCGACATGGACTATCGCACCGTCGGCAAGAACCGCGACATCGACCTTGGCCTGGTCGGCGATCCCGGGGCGATCCTGGGCGCGGTGCTGCAGGCGGCCACCGGCCGCGTCAAGCAGGACAAGCGCCAGCTGCGAGCGCAGTGGATGAAGAAGCTCAGTGACGCCGAGAGCGCAGCCACCGAAAAGCTGATGCCGCTGTTCAAGTCCAATTCGGTGCCGATTCATCCGTACCGCGTCGCCTACGAGCTCAACGAGTTCCTGGCCGACAACACCATTTACATCGGCGACGGCGGCGATGTGGTGACCATCTCGGCGCAGGCGGTGCGTCCCCGGGGACCGGGCCAATGGATGGATCCGGGCGCACTCGGCTCGCTCGGTGTCGGCACCGGATTCGCCATCGCCGCGGGCCTTGCCCACCCGAGCAAGGAAGTGCTGTGTTACTACGGCGACGGCTCCTTCGGCATGACCGCGTTCGACATGGAGACCGCCAATCGGTTCGGCGTGCCCTACATCGCGGTCATCGGCAACAACTCGGCGATGAACCAGATCCGCTACGGCCAGCTGGCGAAATACGGTGAGGAGCGCGGCAACGTCGGCAATCTGCTGGGCGATGTGCCGTTCGGCAAGTTCGCTGAAATGCTGGGCGGCTACGGCGAAGAGGTGCGTGATCCGGCACAGATCGCCCCTGCCCTGCTGCGCGCACGCGAATCGGTGCATCGCCTGGGTCGCTCGGCGGTGATCAACATCTGGGTGGATCCGCGCGAATATGCGCCCGGCACCAAGAATCAGACCATGTACAAATAAACCAGTCCGGAGACTCTCGAATGGCGAAGGCATTGGATGGCGTGCGCATACTCGACTTCACGCACGTGCAGTCGGGTCCGACCTGTACGCAGCTGCTGGCCTGGTTCGGCGCCGACGTCATCAAAGTGGAGCGCGCCGGCCACGGCGATATCACGCGCGAGCAGCTGCGCGACATTCCGGACGTGGACAGCCTGTACTTCACGATG